>CAZRID010000500.1:0-1991 GCA_964600055.1 uncultured Acidimicrobiaceae bacterium | reverse complement strand
CCAGATAGGCCGCCAGGAAGCGCGACAGCATCTCCTCCAGGCCTGGTGTCGCATCAAGCCCGTCAAGGCGATCGATCACCAGCTCCGGGGCAGCGGCCCCGAGGGGTGCCGGCATCAGTGTGGGGAGACCGGCGATCGCCCATCCGGTGGTCGTCTCGGCCACCCCCACCGAGTAGAAGCGGGTGCCCACCGGAACCCACACCGGCTGCCCAGCGGAGTCGGCATCTGCGGCAACAACCTCCGCAGCCACCGTCACCGAGTAGTAGCCCAGGGCGACCTCCACCGCTCCCAGGCTCGTCGTCCTCCTGGCCGACCACGAACCGCTCTCGACTCCGTCCAGCGAAACGCCGTCCAGGAATAGGCTGAGGTCTTCGGTCGAGTCCTCGCCGGCACCGAGGTAGGTGGCGATGAACAGTTCGGCGAAGCCTTCCACTCCGGTGGTGTCGGGTGCCACCTCGACACCAGGCCCGAGGTCGACGAGGTCGAGTCGCTCACCGATCGACGCCACATGTGTGGCGACGAGGACGGCGGCCACCGGACCCGAGATCACCAGCAGCCACAGAACGATGTGCAGGACCCGGACGGTCAGCGCGGGGTTCCACCCTTGGTGTGCGCTCCGGTCGCGGGTAAACGCCTCCCGAGTACCCTTGGCCGTCATTGGATCCCTCTCGACCGATCCGCCGCGCGGCAGCGTCGGAGGGGCTGGGAAGCCATCTGACGGCGCAAAGCCTCGACTCGGGCATCCTCGGCCCGCCAGTATCCGTCTTGGAAGAACCCCACCACCCGGCTCGCAAGCTGGCGTGACGGCAGCATCCCGCCATTGCTCAGGAGGTCGTCGAGTAAATCACACCAGGTGTCCCATCCGGCCTGGATCTGACGGTCCAGCTCAACATCGGTCAGCGTGCGAATGTCGCGGTCTGGCTGGGTGACGTCGGAGTCGAGCTTTCCGATGGGTTGCTGTGGCCAGAAGGCTTCCATGGTTTCCTCCCTTCGTTCAGTGATCTGGGTCGGTTGTGATGGTCGGTCGCAGACATAAGGGGCAGGCGGGGAACCGGGACGCGACGCGTTCGCTCATGTGGTCACCGAGCGAGGGTCAGGCTCTGTCGCACCCGACGCTCGGCGCGCAGACGGCGCTGCCGCAGCGTCTGGGCATCTACGTCCTCAGCGGCAGCCAGTTCGTCTACCGAGACTCCGGCGGCCCGGGTCATGACCACCAGGCGGGCGGCATCCTCACGAACCCGTCCCCGCTCTCGAACCCATTCCACGAGGTGCTCGACCCTTTGGGCTTCGGAGGCGTCGTCGATGGCCTCCTCGCCGACGTCGAGTTGCGAGTAGTCGTCGACGAACACCACCGGCTCGGATCGGGCCCGTACCGCCGAACGCAGAACCCGGCGTCTCGTGTTCACGTAGATCCGGAAACTCGGCGGTGTTCCCGCCGGCTCGGTGGCACACCAAAAGATGACGTCCAACGCCGTGGCCACGACTCGGGCGGCTCGTTCCTCGACATCCCAGCCACGGATCCCGTTGATCAGCCTCTTCAACCCCGGAAGCACCACCTGGAGCACAACCTGTCTCGCCAGGGCATCGTCGCCGGCTCGCTCCAGAAGAGCAGCGAGAACCTGATCCCGCTCCGCCCAACTCGAAGCATCCCGCGTCTGCGCGGCCGCGAGTAGCTGGTCGCCATCATCGAACGCCAGCCGGTCGTCCTCGGCTGCCCACGTTCCAATACGATCCCGTAGCCAGCGTGATCCGGAGAGCACCCGCCACTCCGCATCAAGGCGACGGACCAGCTCAGTCTCCGCCGCTCTCGTTGGGGGTCTTGGACCCACCGTCCGCTCCTCTCGTGCTGTTCACGAGACGGAGCGTCCGCTACGACCCTGTCAGGCGAGTGTCAGCAACCCTTTCACTCGAGTGTCAGCAGCCGTTTCTGGGGAGTCTGTTTCTTCCGGGGAGATGTCGTACGGATCGTTCCAGGGACATGTCGGACGTTC
>CAZRID010000499.1:0-1999 GCA_964600055.1 uncultured Acidimicrobiaceae bacterium | reverse complement strand
GGGCCACTAGCTCTTGACATTGCGGGCCCGTCCGGCAGATAATCCCTTCACACATGACGACGAGCCCCTCCTCGATCTTCGGCGCCACCTCCAGGCGCTTCTTCGGGTTCGTCTATTTCGGCGCCTAGCGCCGATTAACCCCACCCCCGCGTTACTCCGTACCCTTCTGCCAGTTAGACGCGCCGAGGCACACACCCATGAACGACAAGTCAGAGCCAAACCCAGGTGACATCGAACAGATCCGCGACGACATCGACCGGATCGACAGTGACATTCTCAAGCTTCTCGCCGAGCGCAAGGCGCACAGCCTTCGCATCGCCAAGGAGAAAGGGATCCAGGACCGACCGTCCCGTGACCAGACGCGGGAGGAAGATCTCATCGCCGACCGGATCGCGGCCGGGATGGATCATGACCTCGACTCCGGTCTGGTCAACCGGATGTGGAGAGAGATCGTCAACGATTCAGTGCGAATCCAGCAGGAGTTTCTTGGCCACAGCGAAAGCCCGCGCCGGGCCGTGACGGTTGCCATCCAGGGCATCGAAGGCTCCTATAGCCAGCTGGCCTCCCAACAGTTCTTCGACGCCAAAGGGTCCTCGGTTAGCTACGTGCGTGCTCAGACGTTTGCCGACGCCGTGGCGGCAGTGCAACGTGGTGATGCAGAGCTCGGTGTCCTTCCGATCGAGAACACGACCTCGGGGGCGATCTCGGAGGTGTACGACCTACTCCTCGATAGCCGTCTCCATTTCGTTGGTGACGTGCGCTTCCGGGTCAGGCATTGCCTTCTCGGAATCGAGGGCGCGTCGATCGCCGACCTACGAAGGGTCTATTGCCACCCCCAGGCAGTGGCACAGTGCTCGGAGTTCCTCGCCCAGCTCGACCATTGCGAGGTCGTCTATTTCTCCGACACCGCTCTCTCCGGGAAGAGGATACGCGAGCTGAACGACCCCACAATTGCCGCCATTGCCAGCGAGGAGGCGGCCCGCCTGTTCGGCCTCGACGTTTTGAAGAACGGGATAGCCAACCGTGACGAGAACTACACCCGTTTCGTCGTGGTGGCGTCCGAGCCCGCCGAGGTTCCCGACGGGGTGCCATCGAAGACCTCGGTCGTGATGTCGGTTGGGAACCACCCGGGTGCGCTGATGGATGCCCTGGCCGTGTTCCACGACGCCGACATCAACCTGGTCATGCTCGAGTCACGCCCCATCCCGCACAACCCGCGAGAGGAGCTGTTCTATCTCGACTTCGACGGGAACATCTCCGATCCCGGGGTGCAGGTGGTCCTGGAGACGCTGACCCGACAGGTCCGCTTTCTCAAGGTTCTGGGGAGCTATCCATCACGTGACCTGCGACCCAAGCCGATCGAGCGCAAGGTGAAGAAGGTGATCCCCGTAGGTCGCTCCGCCCTCACCGACCTCGCACCGAGCGCGGCCAGCCCCAAGGGGTACAAGCTAGGCAGCCGAGGCCACAAGGAGCAGAACACCATCGTCGAGGTTTCCGGGGTGAAGATCGGTGGGGACGACCTGGTGATGATCGCCGGGCCCTGTGCGGTCGAGTCCTGGGACCAGGTGATGGCCGCCGCCAAGGTGGTCAAGGAGACCGGGGGCGGCATCCTCCGCGGTGGCTGTTTCAAGCCCAGAACCTCGCCTTACTCCTTCCAAGGTCTGGGGTACGAGGGTCTGGAGATGTTGGTCGAGGCAGGTAAGGCCTACGGGCTGCCGGTCGTGACCGAGGTGGTCTCACCCGAGGACGTCGAAGGGGTTGCCCGCAAGGCGGACATCCTCCAGATCGGCACCCGCAACATGCAGAACTTCGCGCTCTTGTCGGCGGCAGGCCGCGCCCATCGACCGGTGATGTTGAAGCGTGGCATGAGCTCATCCCTCGACGAGCTGCTCCAGGCTGCGGAATACATCCTCTCGGAGGGCAACCAGCAGGTGTTTCTCTGTGAGCGCGGGATCAGGACGTTCGAGACTTCGACTCGCAACACACTGGACCTGAGTGC
>CAZRID010000498.1:0-2017 GCA_964600055.1 uncultured Acidimicrobiaceae bacterium | reverse complement strand
CGGAAACGACGGCGTACAAAGTCCTCCCGACCTTGCGGCCGACACGCCACGGGAAGTCTTGGTAGGCAGGCATCAGCGGCGTATCCGAAGGTCGTGTTCGCCGAGACGACGTAGACAGTCGCCGTGGGCAGCGACGGTCATGGCTCCGGGGTCGGTCCAACACCACGCGTCGTTGTGGTCGCGGCGGTGGATAGGCCAGGTACACACGACACAGACAATGTCTGTTTCCGGTCCGGCCGCAGAGGCGGTCGGGTCGGGGATCACGACACCCACCCGAAGTCAGCCCTTTGACGCTGCCTGAATTCCTCTGTCGAGATAGAGGCAGGAGCGACGCCGACCACGACCGGGCCGAACTGGGAGAATATCTTCGTGAACAGCTCCCGACTCGGCCCCACGTAAATGAAGACGGTTCCGGTCGTGGGGGCAGTCTCCTCGACGGACTTGTTCTTCGTTCCGCCGATGAACATGACCCGGTGGTGGGTGAAGCAGCAGGGGAACTGCCAGAGCGGTTGGAACCAGACGGTATCCACGGCGTGGGCGTTGAGACACATGACTGCCTCGGCGACCCTGCCTGCCTCGTACTCGGCGAGGAGATGGTTGACGAAGCGGTCTTTCTCGTTGCCGTAGGGCGGGTTCAACCAGACTCGTCCACGCCATTCGTATCGGAGCCCGTCCTCGTTGCGGGTGTAGATGTTGTCGGCGCCGACGCTGAGGTTCGCGAGTGGGCAGGACGCCGGGTCCAGGTCGATGCCGCCCATGACTTCTCGGGCCGCGGCCGTGTACGCCGGGGGCGTGTACCACTCGTCTGAGTCGGACCGGATGGTGGCGAGAACACGCGCCGACCGCGTTAGCGGCTTCCGGAGCCCCGGAACGAGACACTCCATGGGCAAAGTGAGCATCTGCTGGGCGTTGTCCGACAAGCCGGCGTGGCTCTCTCGCCACGGATGCCACGGGAACCGTACCGGGTGCGGGTAGGCGTCTTGCAGATGGTCGAGGTCTGTGGCAACGAAGGCTCGGGTGCCAAGCCATTCGAGGTAATCCCTTAGCTCCCCTTCAAGCCGAAACACTTCTTTCTTGCCGTTGTAACGGAGAGCATCGAAGTGCTGGTGGATCTGGTCTTCGTTGGTGCCGGAACCGTCGATGGCAGCGAAAAACTCCATCGTGGAGACGTTCACCTGGGACTGCACTCGGCTCTTAGTCCCGATGCTGGTCCCAATCTTGCAGTGGTTACCGTCGTGGCCGACAAGGAAGTAGATCATCGACTTCTTCCTCGGGTCGGACCGGTGGTCGTTTCTGGCGAGCTGGGGGCCACTGCTCACGCCACCTGAATGCGGTCAATGTCGGCGGTCAGGACTTCGATCTGCAGCTGTCCTTCGACCGGGACGAGTTCGGCGAACATCAGGCCGCTTCGCCCTGGTCGCCGTTGGTGGCGACGGCGGCAAGGGCCTCGGCGGTCCATCGCTGCACCGTCGTCGGGTTGATCCAGACGCCGCCGCCGAGTTCCTCGGCTAGGAGGTGGGCGGCGACCCGGCGGGAGGCTTTAGCCCTCGCCCACCGCACAAGCAGCAGGTCGAGCTGGCCGGTGAGCGCACGATCCGTGAGGAGATAGAGAGCGGTCCGGTCGGCCATGACCCTTTTGTACCCCAAAGCCGCACGATCGTGCAATGGCTAGCCGAAATACCTTTCAACTCGCACGTCCGTGGCGTAAAGTGGCCAACTATGACGATGCAGGAAGTGGTGGCGGCAAACGTCCGGGCCAGGATGGCTTGGCTCCGGATCCGCCATGAGGACGCAGCCCGGGCGGCCGGCTGCTCTCTCCGGGCCTTCAAAGGGAAGGCCTGTGCCGAGACCCCGTTCAAGCCGAATGAGCTCGGGCGCCTGGCGCCTACCCTGGGCCTCGCCGACCCGGGCCCGCTCTACCGGGTGCCGCCGGACTTCCCGCCCGCAGGGGGTGAGCCGTCCTCGACCCGACGACCAAGCGCGCCATCGGCCAGATGCGCCACATCCTCGCAGGTCA
>CAZRID010000497.1:0-2019 GCA_964600055.1 uncultured Acidimicrobiaceae bacterium | reverse complement strand
GCCCCGGTCCGCCCCGAACACCAGAACGTGGTCCCATTCCAATCCTTTGACCCGGTGCACCGTGGACAGCGTGACCCCAGCGGGCGAGGTGGGCGCCGCCAGCCGTTCTCGAAGCCAGGGCTCGAACTCGGCCGGGCCCGGCCCCAACGCCGCTACCCGGCGCAATGCGGTGAGGTCGTCGCCCTGAGCCGCCCGATCGGCCCGGGTCCGTCCCGCGTCGAGGGCTGCCGCCGCCCGGTCGAGCCCGATGTGCGTGGTCAGAACGTCGAGAAGATGCGGCGTAGAGGTGGTGGCCCCCGAGGCGTGGAGGATGTCGTCACAGAACTCGTCCCAACGGTCGGCCCGTCGCCCGTCGAGACCCTGACCCAAGCCAACAAGCTGTTCCAATGAGAACGGGCCGCGGTGACGCATGATCATCTCCCCGAACAGTCGGGTGATTCCCCGCCCGGGACGGCGGATGATCTCGAACAGGTCATTGCGGCTCATCTGCTCCGGGTCGAGGGCGACCCGAATCCAGGCCAAAGCGGCCCGAAGCAGGGTGCGGTCGAGGATGCCGATGGAGAGCGGGCTGCGAAAGGCGATGTCGCGCATCGAGAGGGCGACGTGGACCGGCAGCAGGCTGGAGTTGACCCGGGACAGGACTGCGACCGATGTTGGCTTTACTCCATCGTCGAGCAGCGAGGCGACCCGATCGGCGGCTACCACCCCCAGCTTGTCGCCGGCTGCGGCGACCACCTCCAAACCGTCGCTTTCGGATCCGGCCCGGATCGTCTTCTCCACCCGACGCTTGTTGTAGCCGAGCAGGGTGGCTGCCCCTTCGACCACGTCGGCGGGACAGCGGTAGTTGACCTCGAGGGCGTGGACCGCCGCCCCCGGGAACAAGTCCTCGAAGTCGATGAGGAACCCGGGGTCGGCCCCGGCGTACCCATAGATCACCTGGTCGTCGTCACCGACGCCGAACACGTTCAGCCCTGGGCTCGACACCAGCCGGATCAGGAGCAGATAGGCGGGGGTCAGGTCCTGGAACTCGTCGACGAGGAGATGCCGGCACTGGGACTGCCAGTGGGCCCTGAGATCGGGCAGTCGGCAGAGTGCCTCGATTGCCCCGTAGATCTGCTCGGCATGATCCGCCTCACCTGCACCCTCCAGCCCCTCCCGGTAGCGACGGAAAGTCTCGGCAAACCGGGGGACATCGTCACGCTCCACCTCGACCAGTTCGGGATCCCGGAGCCCGATCCGCACCTCGTCCAAAGCCTCCAGATAGGGGCCGATCACGTCGGTGTTGGCCCGGGGCGGGGCAGTGGCGATCGGCTCCAACCGGCGTCTCTGCTCCCGCTCGTCGATGAGGCGAAGGCCCGGTTTCGCCATGCGCAGGATCTCCCAGCCCAGGGAGTGGATGGTCCGGACGTTGAGTCGTCGCCCGTCTGGGAGCCGTTCGATCATCTCCCCCGCCGCCCGCCGGTTGTAGGCGAGTGCGGTCAACAGTTCCGGCTCGATCCCTCGTTCCTCGAGCAGATGACGGACCCGGGCGGTCAGCACCCGGGTCTTGCCCGACCCGGCCGGTGCAATGATCCGGGCCGGGCCTACCAGATGCGACACCGCCTCCAGCTGGTCCGGTGCCAGCTCCAACGACGGCATCTTCAACGGACGAACCGGAGTGTCTCGACCCAGATCGACCGATTCGTGATGGATCACCGTCTCGTCGAGGTCGAGTGGCTGACGGGGCCCACCGTCGATCCACATCCGTGTCCCGTCGGGCTTCACCACATCGGCCGGACCGCCGACAGTGACATCGAGACGGGCCGCCGCCTTGTGCCCCCACCACCACACCATTGGCTCGGTCCGGGCGTCGTAGGAGTTGTGCCAGACCGCCTTGACCAGGCGTTCACGGAGGAAGGTGAACCCCCCGCCCAGTTCGTATGGGGGCGCGTCAGTGGTCTCGCCCGTGCTCAGCTCCTCAGGAGCGACGTCGAGCTCGAACACGGTCGGAATCCGAAGCACGTAGCGACGTTGGACGTC
>CAZRID010000496.1:0-2036 GCA_964600055.1 uncultured Acidimicrobiaceae bacterium | reverse complement strand
AGCGACCAGACGGGCGCAACCGTGGCATGGACCTCGGGTGGCTCGGTCGGTTTCAAGGGATCCCGCAAGTCGACCCCGTATGCGGCTCAGGTTGCGGCGGAGGAAGCTGCGCGTCGCGCTGGTGAGCACGGCATCCGCAAACTCGACGTGATCGTCAGTGGTACCGGTTCCGGTCGGGATACCGCGGTGAGGACCCTGCAGAACATGGGCATGGAAGTGACCTGGATCCGTGACGTGACTCCAATCCCGCACAACGGGTGCCGCCCCAAGAAACGGAGACGGGGCTAATGCCTAACCACGCAACACTTGCCGGCCTCAGAACGGCCAGCGATGCCCCCAGCGGCGCCCTCGTCCTCGACGCACATCAGTGCGCCTTCGTCCTGCGTCCTTGCTGGATGGCCCCGCTGACTCGCTCTGAGTCTCGCCAGTGTCACGAGGTCAGGCATTAATGGCTCGTTACACAGGCCCACGTCACAAGCCATGCCGCCGGGCACGCACTCCCTTGTGTCAGTCGAAGCGATGCCCGGTTGACCGTCGTCCCTATCCCCCGGGCCAGCACGGCCGCGGTCGGATTCGTGAGAGCGACTATCTGGTCCAGCTCCGTGAGAAGCAGAAGCTTCGCACCATGTACGGCGTCCTCGAGCGGCAGTTCCGCCGCTACTACGAGGAGGCCGCTCGTCGTCCTGGCATTACCGGTGAGAACCTCCTCCAGCTACTGGAGCAGAGGCTCGACAACGTCGTTTGGCGTTCCGGTCTTGCCGCCACCCGACCCCAGGCCCGGCAGCTCGTGAACCACGGGCATTTCCAGGTCAATGGGAGGAAGGTGGACATCCCGTCCTATCAGGTCCGGCCCGGTGACGTTGTCACCATCAAAGACAAGAGCAAGGACGCAATCGTCATTCAGCATGCCGTCGACACGCAGGGACGCGAGGCTCCGGCCTGGCTCCGTGTCGATCTCGGTGAGAGGAAGGTGGATGTTGCCGATCGCCCGCGCAGGGATCAGATCGACACAGCCATCAACGAGCAGTTGATAGTCGAGCTCTACTCGAAGTGAGGTAATGCTTTGTTGATCGTTCAGCGCCCCCAGATCGAAGAGGAAACGATTTCCGACGTCAGGTCGAAGATCGTGGTCGAGCCTCTCGAGCCTGGTTTCGGATACACCCTGGCCAACACACTCCGTCGGACACTGCTTTCCCGCATTCCCGGCGCTGCCGTCACCTCGATTCAGATCGAAGGGGTCGAGCACGAGTTCTCCACCATCCCTGGAGTGGTAGAAGACGTCGTCGACATCATCCTCAACATCAAGCGAGTCGTCGTCCGGATGGAAGACACCGACACCCAGACCGTCTACCTCTCGGCCAAGGGCGCCGGCGAGGTGAAGGCGGGCGACCTGAAGCTCCCGGCGGGAGTCGAGATCGTCAATCCCGACCTCCACATTGCCACTCTCAGCGCCAGTGGGCGTCTGGAGATGGAGATGACTGTTGCTCCTGGCGTCGGTTATCGCACAGCAGACGGCAACAAGGGCTCGAGCTCTGTCATCGGCGTGATACCGGTCGATTCGATCTTCTCCCCTGTGCGCAAGGTCTCCTACAAGGTGGAGAACACCCAGGTCGGTCAGATGACCAACTTCGATCGTCTTGTCCTCGACGTCGAGACCAACGGCGCAATCGACCCCGGTGAGGCTGTCTCCTCGGCCGGGAAGACCCTGCGCGAGCTGATGGGCCTTTTCGCCGACATCGGCGAGGGTCAGGGTCTCGAGCTGGGTGAGGTGCAGCCGGAGTTCTCAGGGTCCCCGGACCTGGATCTCCCGATCGAAGCCCTCGACCTGTCCGAGCGTCCCCGCAATTGTCTGCGCCGGGCCCAGATCAAGACCGTCGGCGAACTCGTCGAGCGCACGTCCGACGACCTCCTAAACATCACCAACTTCGGTCAGAAGAGCCTCGAAGAGGTCACGGCCAAGCTCGATGAGCTCGGTCTCAGCCTCGCCGATGCCGGCGGCGGTTCCTGATGCCCCGCCCCAAGAAGGGGCCCAGGTT
>CAZRID010000495.1:0-2041 GCA_964600055.1 uncultured Acidimicrobiaceae bacterium | reverse complement strand
TCGGTTTCCAAGCCGGAGCGGGAAGAGGGACGGTGGAGGATCTCTCTCAACGGCGGCAACAACTTCAAGTGGTCGCCGAGAACCTCAGCCAAGCGGCTGTACGGGTGGGACCGGATAGACCGTGGCCACCCCGAGGTGCTACTGGTCGAAGGCGAGAGCGATTGTCACAGCCTCTGGCATGCCGGGTCTCGCCATGTTCTCGGGATACCCGGAGCCGATTGCGTGCCCGACTCGATCGCCAAACAACTCGAATGGGCTGAAACCGTCTACGTCAACGACGAACAGGACGGAGGCTCGGTCCACCTGATCCCCACTCTGACCCGCCTACTCGGCGACAAGCTGCGGATCGTCACCTGTCGACCCGAGGCTAAAGACTTTTCGGAGTTGTGGATGAAGCTCGAAGGGGATAACCAGCGTTTCAACCATCAGGTGCGGGGGATCGTGGAAGCCTGGCGGGCACCCACCGACGAGGAGCGGCAACCCAAGAAGGCGACGAAGGTTCCGCCGCGGTATCAGACCGGACCCGCCAACGCGAGCGAACCCGGCAACGACCCGGACCGACCCTGGGGGCGGCCTTGGGGCGAATCGGACACCGACAACGCGGCCCGGTTCATCACCCTCCACGGCGACAAGGTCCACTACCTGCCGACCTGGGATAGCTGGCTGGTCTGGGCCAAGAACCGGTGGCGCCTCGACCTGAAAAACACCCTCGTGCACGAGCTGGCCAAAGACGTCCCCATTTCGATGCTCGACAAGGTGCCGGAGGCCCCCGACCCGAAAGACTTCGCAAGAGCCGCCGCCAAGGCGCTCGCCCGTTCGGCCATCGCCAACATGGTCTACCTCGCCCGCGGGGTCGAAGGTATCCCCCTCGAGCACGAAGACCTCGACCGGGATCCCTGGCTGCTGGGAGTGGCCAACGGGGTTATCGACCTCAAAACCGGACAACTACGGGACGCCCGGCCCGACGACCTGATGATGATGCAAGCCCCAACGAAATACCGCCCCGAGGCGCCCTCACCGCGATGGGACCAGGCGCTCACCGAATGGTTCCCAGATCCGGCGCTGCGGTCGTACGTCCAACGGCTGACAGGATCCTGTCTAGTCGGCGCCCAACTCGACCACGTCTTCGCCATCCATAACGGACCCGGAGCCAACGGCAAAGGGACGCTCACCAGAGCAGTCCAACGGACCCTCGGCGCCTACGCGGTCACCCCACACCTGTCGCTCCTGGTCGACAGTCGCAACGAAGAACACGACACCCAAAAGGCGTACCTGTTCCGTGCCCGGCTCGCCATCGCCACCGAAACGGAGCGGCGAGTCCGACTACGAGAAGCGCAGATCAAAAACTTGACAGGAGGTGACCGGATCAACGCCCGCCGTATGCGGGAGAACCCGTGGGAATTCGACCCCTCCCATCATCTCTGGCTGGTCACCAACCATCTGCCCGAGATCACCGGACGGGACATCGGGATCTGGCGTCGCATCCGAGTGGTGCCGTGGACCGCCGACTTCACGACCAAACCGGACCGTGACCTGGACCTCAAACTCGCCGCTGAAACCCCTGGCATTCTCCGATGGCTGGTCGAAGGGTGTCTCGCCTGGCAGACCGAAGGTCTCAACGAACCGGAGATCGTCGTAGCCGCGACGGCCAAGTACCGGGAAGCCGAAGACGTGATCGCCCGCTGGATCGCCAGCACCGGACTTATCTTCGGACCCGGACTTTCGGTGCCGGCCACCGACCTCACCGGATCCTGGCATTCGTTCTGTGAGACACACCTCGGTGAGAAGCGACGGTTCAACGAAACCGCCAACCACCTCGAACAGAGAGGATGCTATTCGAAGATCCGAACGTGGCGCGACGAGGACCGAAAAAAGCGCCAGGAGACCCGTTGGTTCGGTGTCGGACGGCCCGAAGACGAGGAGGTGGTGACCCCTGGTGACCCCTCTCCTGGTTCGTTTCGCGAAGACTATGGAATACAAAACAAACCGGAACAGGGGTCGACAGGGGTCACCAGGGCTTTAAACCTTGAGTTTTCCGAAC
>CAZRID010000494.1:0-2046 GCA_964600055.1 uncultured Acidimicrobiaceae bacterium | reverse complement strand
AGCAAAAGGGCCCGTGATCACGAACCCGGAAACTCCATCGGTGCACTTTCGGGCGACTTAGTGTCAGGGGCGGCAGTACGGGAGTCTGGCATCGCTGTATGAGAAGGGTCTTCTCAGCGACGTCGAGTTCTCAGCAATGAAGGCCAAGCTCCTCGGTTTCTGACCCAAGCTGATCATGTCAGCGGGGGCTGTTCAAATCGGATGCAAAGGCGTCAAGTTGCTCCTAGATGCTTGCCGAGTCCTCACATTCGATCCACTGGCCACGGCGATCCCCGAATGTCCGATTTCGTAGGCTTGTCTTCCCATGATTGCGGAACGGGATGTCAATGAAGGGAACAAGACCCTCCGTGTGAGTCGCCGTGAAGGGGCTCTACGCGATGAAGTGTGGTTTGTTGTGAGGTCCGGGCCTGATCCGGGAATCCACTAACGCGGGCAAGGGCCTCGCCATTCTGCGGAATGTACATCTGCAGAAGGAGAGACCCTTGTCCGTGATTCAAGGTAGCCGGGGTGCCACTGTCCTGGTGGGGATGCCCGGCTTGGTTGTGGGTGTCCAGGAGCTGGTGGCCGGTGAGTTGTGGCTGTTCGTGGAGACGATCGCCGATGTGGTCGGCTGTTCTGGCTGTGGGACCCGGGCTGTGGGTCATGGCCGGGCCCGGACGGCGGTGCGGGATCTTCCGGTCTCGGGACGTCCCACGGTGCTGATGTGGGCCAAGCGCCGCTGGCGTTGTCCTGATCTCGACTGTGAAGTCAGGACCTGGTCGGAGACGTCTCCTGAGATCGCTGCCCGGGCGGTGTTGACCGAACGGGCGCGGAGACGGCTGGCGGACATGGTCAATGTCGACGGCGACTCGATCGCCACCGCTGCTGCGGAGTTCGGGGTGGGGTGGCACACGGCCAATGTGGCGGTGGCCACCTTCACCGACTGTCACATCGACGACCCGGCCCGTCTCGAAGGGGTGGAGGCGATCGGGGTGGACGAGAAGCGTTTCTTGAACGCCACCCCTGATCGTCGCATCGTCTACACCACCCAGATCGTCGACCTGGACCGTCATCGTCTCCTCGACGTGGTCGAGGGGAGATCCCGTGACGTGCTGGACCGTTGGCTGTCAGAGCGGGGAGTCGACTGGTGCGACCGGATCCGTCTAGCCACCCTCGATCCGGCGGCGGGGTATCGCAAAGCCCTCGAAGAACATCTCCCGGCCGCCACCCTGGTGGTCGACCACTTCCACTGCATCCGGCTCGCCAACCAGGCCATCGACGATGTCCGTCGCCGAATCCAACAACAAACCCTCGGCCACCGTGGAAGAAAGGGCGACCCGCTGTATCGAGTCCGCCGTGTCCTCTTGACCGGCGATGAGCGTCTCAGCGAAGACCGCTTCCAGTGGATGAAGTCGCAGCTTGAGGCCGGCGACCCCGACGGGGAAGTCAGTGCCGCATGGGTGGCCAAAGAGCTCCTGCGTGATGTCTACGCCGCCGTCGATGAGGCTCACGCCCGCCGCCGCATGATCGCCGTCTACACCTACTGCGCCGACGCCGACGTTCCCGAACTGGCTCGTCTCGCCCGCACCGTCAGCCGCTGGTCCGAGCAGATCTTCGCCTACCACCGAACCGGCCGAGCCTCCAACGGGAGGGTGGAGAACACCCACATGCTCGCCGAAAAGATCCGCCGCAACGCCCACGGATTCCAGAACCACGACAACTATCGCCGGCGGCTAATCGGCCGACTCGGCATCAAATGGCATACTCACCCCACCGCACGAATACGAGGCCACCAACCACGGTCCATCGCGTAGAGCCTGAATACCTGCCGTTGTTGCGTCCAATCACGTCAGGTCGGTTGGCCATCAGAGTGGTCCACCGAGCGTTTCCTCGTTGAGCTTCGGAGGCCTCCCGCGCCACTTCCGGGATGCTGCTGCTTGTCACATTGCCGGTCACGTCACCCGACGAATGGCATCGGACCCCGAGTCAGCTCTGCCCTGGCTCAAGTAAACCGAGGAGATGACCGAAGGAAAACCACTGGCAATGCGGGCGATGTCGATCCCCCCG
>CAZRID010000493.1:0-2049 GCA_964600055.1 uncultured Acidimicrobiaceae bacterium | reverse complement strand
TATGTCCGCTCCGAGGGCCGCCAGCGGGGCAGCGATGCGACGTGCGATCCGGCCATAGCCGAGCAGACCGACTGTCAGGGTCGACAGTCTTCGGATCGGACGGAAGTTGTCGATGCTCCAGGCCCCGGAGCGGACCGAATCGTCGGCCAACGTCACCTTGCGCAATGAGGCGAGGATGAGAGCGAGGGCGTGGGTGGCGACCTCCTCCACCGAGTAGTCGGGGACGTTGGTGACGACGATGCCGGCGTCGGCTGCAGCCTTCAGGTCGACGTTGTCGAATCCGATCCCGTAGCGGGCGATGATGCGGCACTTTTCGAGCCGGCTGATCGAGTCGGCGGTCCAGGGCAGGTAGGTGTTGAGGATGGCATCGGCATCTGCGGCGGTGGCCAGCACCTCTTCGATGTCCCCGGAGGCCACAGTCAGATCGGCGTCGATGTCACCCAGGAGCTTCCGCTCGAGTTCGACCGACGGGAACACCTGGTCGCTCACCACCACCTTGTACTTAGTCATCGACCCTCCAGGAATCGGCGTGTTGCATTGACGAAAGCATCCGGGTCCTGGATCTGGGGGGCGTGGGCGACTCCGGGCAGCCTCACCAGTGTGGAGCCCTCGATCAGCCGGTGCAGGTCTTCGGCGAGCTGCGGCGGTGTCGCCTGATCATCTTCGCCAACCAGGATCAACGTCGGGTTGGTTATGGACGGGGCGAGAGCGGAGTAGTCGAGAGAGCCCAGGGCCTCGCAGGCGGTGACAAAGGCTTTCGGGTCGGTCCTGCGCAGCACGGTCGTTCTCGCCTCGCCCATCTCGGGGTGCTCTGCGAGATAGCTCTCGGTGAAGATGCGACGCAGAGCGATCGGGATCACCGCTTCGAGTCCGCCGGTTTCCACCGCCTCGATCATGTTGGTGAATGCGACCTTGGCGGGCTCGGGGAATCCGGCGCCACATCCGACCAGAAGCAGCCTGTCGATCGACGACCCATGGTGGATCGCCGTTCCCAGGGCGACAAACGCACCCAACCCGTTGCCGATCAGGGTCAGGTCTGCGTCTTCGAGACCCATCTCCTCGATGAAGGCGGCGACTCGATGTGCGTACTCGTCGATGCCCGGCCCGGCCCGGTCGCTGGAGCCAAAACCTGGCAGATCGATGGCAATAAAGCGGCCACCCATGGCACCCGCGACCCCATCGAATGCTCCGCGGTCGGTCAGCAAAGAGTGCAAGACCAGTCGAACCGGGCCTTCACCGGACTCGGCGAACGAGACTTTCCCCAGACGGGTATCTACAAAGCTCTCTACGAAGATGGCCACAGGGTGATCCTATATCATGCACGATCACCGTCTGACCAAGGGAGAATCGATGCCGCGTGTCCGAATGATCGAATTGCGGGAGGACGCGTCCGCCTCCCAGCTGGAAACCTTCGACCACATCGCCGCCAGCAGGGGGACGATGATCCGGCCTTTCGCTGCGATGCTCCACCGACCCGAGATAGCCCGGGCCGCAGCCGACCTGGGGGCAGTGATCCGATATCAGTCGACCCTGTCCGATCACGACCGCGAGCTGGTGATCTGCACCACGGCGATCGAGCGAGATTGTGCCTTCGAGTGGGATTCACACTCCCCGATCGCCCGTTCTGTCGGTGTTTCGGATAGCACGCTCGAGGCGATCCGAAGCGGAGGGGCGGTGGACGACGCCGACGACGCCGTATTCATCGACTTCGCCCGCGAGCTGTCGCGACACGGCAAGGTGACCGCCCCAACCTTCGAGCGGGCACTGGCCCGTCTCGGTGAGGAGGGCGCCGTCGAGTTGGCCGCCATCGTCGGCTACTACACGATGCTGGCGGTGTTCATGAATGCCTGCGAGGCCTGCTGAGGTTCCGGGTCAGGTGCCCGGCCGGATGAAGCTCCCGGTCCGCTGGTCGTGGCACTTGCCATCCCTGGCGATCTCCTCGCCACGTAGGTAGGTGGCGATCACCCGCCCCAGAAAAGTTCGACCGGCATACGGGGTCCAGCCTGCCTTGGAGATGATGTCGTCGTCCCTCACAGTCCAGGATCCTTC
>CAZRID010000492.1:0-2073 GCA_964600055.1 uncultured Acidimicrobiaceae bacterium | reverse complement strand
GTTGGTGCAGAACTCCGAGTGCATGGTCACCCAAGTCATGGGTCGGTTCGGCACAGTCAAGCCGCAGCGAGCCCGAGCCACGCTTCTCACGGGTCGCGTGTACTTGGGGTTGCAATCGCCCCTCCGACACCGAACAAGTGTTCGATAGGTTGATAGTGAGCTAGCGCAATACATCACCTCGACCGGATAACAGCGCGGGAGATGCCGACAGGTGCGGAGAGTCGAAACGGGTGGCGGTCCCGTAATTGGTGTTCTGGACGGCGACCCGACTGGGTAGGGTTTGGCACATCGCACCAAGGATGGGGAGATACCGGAAGAGGCTCTGCGGTTTGGAATCGCACCTCCGAACTGGGGGCCGTTCGGGGCGCCTGGCGATGCAGCCGAGCTGGCCGTGGTCGCCGAGAAGGCGGGATGGGAAGGGTACTTCATCGGCGATTCGTTGATCGTGAAGGAGAGCCCTCCACCTACCTATGACCCCTGGGTGATCCTGAGTTCTGTGGCCATGGCGACTGAGCGGATCCGGATCGGCACGTGCGTTGCCGTGCTACCTCGCTATAAGCCGCATCTGTTGGCTATGACTCTGGCCAGTCTCGATGTCCTCTCCGGCGGAAGACTGACCTTGGGGGTGGGGATCGGTGACTGGAGTGCTCTTAGGATCTTCGATGCGTTTGGAGAGCCGGGGGATCTTCGGATCCGGGCAGAAAAGCTCGACGAGGGACTAGAGGTCATCACTCAGCTGTGGTCAGGTGAGAACGTCAACCACCGCGGCAAGCACTACATCGTCGAGGATTTCGCATTGACTGCCGTGCCCGTTCAGCAGCCTCGGATTCCCATATGGGTGGGTGGTGACAGCCCGCCTGCCCTCCGCCGAGCTGCACGCTGGGACGGATGGATCGGGCCTGACGACAATCCCCTGGCGACAACCCCCGACGATGTGACCGTGGTACGCCGACGTCTCGACGAGGCAGGCACCTCCCCCCGGTCGGTCGATATCGTTTGGGCTGGCAAGACCGGACCTGGCGACGGCGAACGAGTCGCGGCATACCATCGAGCCGGTGCCGCATGGTGGATCGAAATCTTGCTCGGCAGTCGGGCTGAGGTTCGAACCCGAGTCGCTCAGGGCCCGCCCCGGTAGACAAGGCAATTTCCGACCTTCGACCTCCTCGGCAAGCTCGACGCAAAATACCGGGAGGGAAGGACCATTCGTCCGGGAGTACCTACATCTCCTCCTGTTCGGGTTGCTGAACCGTTCACTGGGCGGGTAGCGGCCAACACCTCGTCGGTACGTGTTTGGACAACGGTGCGATGGAGGGCTATCGGTTTGCCGTGACCGAAGGTGGGCTACATGCCGTTGGAGGACTACTCCGCCGGTCCGGCACTCCCGAGACGCTACGGCCATGATGCGAAACGAGCAGCGGAGGTTTTTGCCCGGGCTGAAGCTGGCGAGCCCAACGCCGTTCATGTCTTGAACACCGCAGGCCGCGCATTGGGTCGCGGCTATCGCCGTTTTGGTCTATCTGCTGGACCCCGAAGCGGTGGTGCTCGGGGGCGGGTTCGGCCTCGCCGGCGGTCTCTATTGGGAGTCGTTGAAGGCCGCAGTCCGTCCCCACACCTACACCGCCGCGGCCCGTTCATTGCCGCTCCTGACAGCGGGCCTCGGGCCTAACGCTGGCATCATCGGTGCGGCCATCCCACCTGGCTCTGTGGTTTCCCAGATCAGATAACGGCTAGAGGTCGCTGACGGCGTCTGACAGGTGTCATCATCCGAAACAGCGGTTAAGAACGACAAATTTGTCGCGGATTGAAGGGTGTATGACAGTGAAATTGGAGGGGCCCCAACTGACGACCAAAACCCGAAAAGCGTTTACGGGTGGCCGAAATCCGGTGACAGGGTGTTCGCCCACGGCGACCATCGGAAAGTGCGGACTGGAACTCACCATGGCGCTGAGTGACATGCGCAGTCACGCTGCGAGGAGGTAAGTCTTCGCGAGGGGCGGTGTAGTTGGGTGATGTGTCGGCCCTCCGACACACTCGTTAGTACACGCGACCACCTGCGGCGCACCGGCTTTGGCC
>CAZRID010000491.1:0-2081 GCA_964600055.1 uncultured Acidimicrobiaceae bacterium | reverse complement strand
CGTGGCCGCAACCTAGGGAAACACCGCCGGCGTGGGGCCCTGCGGCCGTCTCCCGCAGGTGCTCGAGGCAGAGGCCGGCGTTGCAGTGCTTGCACAGCGCCACGGCCTCTTCGCGCGTGTCTCTAGTTGCGCATACGTAGCAGATCATCGCTTCCTACCTCTCTCGATTGGAACCCGGATCAGCCGCCATTACCGAGACCCTTGGCGACGCGTGCCCCGAGTTCAGGGTCGACGTGACGCCAGTAATCGGCGACGCGCTCTTTCATCTCGCCTTCGACGTCGGGATCGCCGGCGTGTCCGACGATGTTGTTGACCAGGTGATCCCTGTCGGAGTCGTTCAGTGCCTTGTGCCAGAAGTCACTCACCTGAGTAAAGTCGTCATCGTCACGGTGCTTGTTGTAGACGTACCGGGCGATCTCGCCGGCCTCCGTCGTCCATGCGACATCCTTGTACTTCTCGGCGTCTGCCTTCGGGCCCCCGTAGCTGTTCGGTGCGTACACCGGCTGATCACCCGAGTGCTCGTAACGCATCGCGCCGTCGAAGTTATAGCTGTTGACCCCCGACTTCGGCCGGTTGACCGGAAGCTGCAGGTAGTTCGGGCCGATACGGTGGCGGTGCGTGTCCGGGTAGCTGAACAGACGACCGAGGAGCATCTTGTCGGGGCTCGGACCGATCCCCGGCACCATGTTGGCGGGCTCGAACGCGGCCTGCTCGATCTGGGCGAAGAAGTTATCGGGGTTACGGTCGAGGACAAAGCGTCCGACCGGGATCAACGGGTAGTCGCCGTGCGGCCACACCTTGGTGAGGTCGAACGGATTGAAGCGGTAGCCGGCTGCATCCGCGACCGGCATGATCTGCATACTGAGTGACCACGAGGGGTAGTCGCCCTTCTTGATCGAATCCCACAGGTCGCGCCGGTGGAAGTCGGGGTCCTCCGCGGTCATCTGGCTCGCCTCGGAGTCGGTGAAGTTCTCGATGCCCTGGTCGGTCAGGAAGTGGTACTTCACCCAGAACTTCTCGCCGCCGGTGTTCTCCCACATGAAGGTGTGGCTGCCGAAGCCGTGCTGGTGGCGGTATGTGCGCGGGGTCCCCCGGTCCGACATCAGGATCGCGACCTGATGCGCGGTCTCAGGAGAGAGCGTCCAGAAGTCCCACTGCATATTGTTCGAGCGGCGTCCCGTATCGGGCAAGCGCTTCTGACTGTGGATGAAGTCCTGGAACTTGCTCGGATCCCGCACGAAGAAGATCGGCGTGTTGTTACCGACAAGGTCGTAGTTGCCCTCCTCGGTATAGAATTTCATCGCGAATCCCCGTGGGTCACGCACGGTGTCGGGATAGCCTTGCTCGCCCGCAACCGTCGAGAAGCGCAGGAGCATCTCGGTCTTCTTCCCCGGCTGGAGGAAATCGGCTTTGCACCACTGGCTAACGTCCTCGGTGACCTCGAAACGACCAAAGGCGCCGGAGCCCTTGGCGTGGACGACCCGCTCGGGGACCCGCTCCCGGTTGAACTGGGCCATCTTCTGGATCAAGTAGTGGTCCTGCAACAGGATAGGACCGTCTTGACCGGCAGTGAGCGAATGCTCATCACTCGGCGCGGGAATCCCAGCATCCGTGGTTGTGATCGGTGGTCGGCCCTTCTCGTCAGCCATTAGCGATTCCTCCTTCGGAAGACGCGCCCGCCTCCTGGCATGACGGGCACACTCCCCAATAGATGACCTCTGCTTCGTCGACCAAGTAACCGGCTTGTTCGGCCGGCTTCAAGCAGGGTGCGTGGCCCACGGAGCAGTCAACATCGGCGACCGCACCGCAGGCACGGCAGATCAAGTGGTGGTGGTTGTCGCCGACGCGGCCTTCGAATCGAGCCGGGCTCCCGGCCGGTTCAATGCGCCGAGCCAGCCCGGCCTCAGCAAAAGCTCCGAGGATGTCATATACGGCCTGGGTCGAGACGCGGCCCAGGCGCTCCCTCACGATCCCGGTCACGGAATCGACCGTCGGGTGATCGGGCCCCCGGAGCGCTTGGAGAACGGCGAGGCGAGGGGCCGTGACCCTGAGGCCCGCGTTGCGCAGCCTCTGGGCGTCCC
>CAZRID010000490.1:0-2086 GCA_964600055.1 uncultured Acidimicrobiaceae bacterium | reverse complement strand
GGCCGATGGCGTAGTAGGTCTTGGCCTGGAGAAAGGCACGGCGCGATCCCTCGAAGTCACCCGCTGCCTCCAACCTGTCGCCCTCGTCCTCATGACCTTTCCCCACCTCGTGCCACACCGGCACCCAGAGATCCTCGGTGGTTCCCTCCAGCTTGGTGACGGTCCCCTCCAACTCGGCGATGTCGTCGATCATCGAGAACCAGCGACGGTAAAAACCGCCGTGAGCCACCACGAACGGGTCCTCATTTGGGGCGAAAGCAAGTTCCAGGGTCATCGGGTCACCTCGTTGATCGTGTGGCGCCGACGATAGCGAAATCGATTGCAGGCCGCCGTGGGCCCCCGAATCACGTGTTGTGTGCAGGCAACCACCGTGGAGGTGGCCGGATGCACGCGGGAATGTGAAGGCCAAACTTGTGTGCAGGCAACCACCGTGGAGGTGGCCGGATGCACACGGGTGATCAGAGGGCTGCGCCGACCTTGACCACCTCGTCGAGTTTCATCCCGAGATCGTCGAGGATGACTATGGCGGCATTGCGGCCCGGCCCCCCGGTGATCGAGCCACCGGGATGGGTGGTGGCGCCGGTCTGGTACAGCCCGGGGATGGGCATCCGGTGTTGCGCCCAGCCCGGCACCGGTCTCTGGGCGCCCCCGAAGGCCAGGCCCCGGTCGCCGCCGTGCATGGTTCCGTGCCACATGTGAGGGTTGTCCCGTTCGATGTCGACCGGGCTGCGGGCCACCCGGGCCAGGACGGTGTCATCCGTCATGTTGGGGGCGCACCTCTGCAGGGCCTCGAAGTGCTCGGCGGCAAGGGCATCCTTGGCCTCATCCCAGTCGGCCAGACCGTCGGGGGGCTGATACGGGGCCATGCTTAGGATCTTCAGGGTGTGACCACCCTCCGGGGCCCGGGTCGGGTCGGCCACGCTCGGTGTGGCGAAGAGGAGGAAGGTCCCGGGGCGGTGCAGCCGCCCCCGACGCACTCCGTGAGTGAACTCCATGAGGTCTTCCGGCCACGGAGCCGTCCCCGCCGAGACCACGGCCACCTGCTCCGGCCCGGCGAAGAGGGGGGCTTCGGTCGTCGCGTAGAACGAAGCGAAACACGAGATGCCCTCGTCGAAGGTGTCCACTCCGTAGAGGAAGTCATCACCCCACAGTTGCGGCGGTGCCATGTCGACCAGGCTCTTGACATGGATCGAGGACACCACCCCGGTCCGCGCCCGGTATTGGTCCCCGGACTCCGTCTCCACTCCCACGCATCGCCCGTCCTCGGTGATCAGGGAGGTGACGAGAGTGTTGGTGACGATGGTCCCGTTGTGGGCCTCGATGGCCGCGACCAGGGCCTTGGCCAGCTCGCCGGACCCGCCGCGGGGCACTGACCAGCTTCGTCTCTGGCGACCGCCCACCAGCGAATATGCCAGGTAGCCCGACCCGGGTGAGTCGAGGGGCTGGAGGGTCTGCAGCGCCATCCAGGACATGAAGGCCTGGATGTGACGGCTCTCGTACTCTCGACCGATCACGTCCCAGGCCGACAGCACGTTGCGTCGCCGCCAGGCCGAGCCGTGTGGATGGGCGGCGAGGGCCTCGTCGAGAGTCGGGCCGTAGCCGATGGGGGTGAAGCGGTTGGCCCCGTAGATACCTTTCACATCTTCGAACTCGTCGAGCATCCGTCGGTAGGTGTCCGCATCGGCCGGGGAGAACCGCCGGATCTCCTCGAGGGTCCTCTCCAGATCGAGCCACATGGTGAGGCTCTCCCCGTCGGGGAACGTGAGGTGGGCGACAGGGTCAGGATCGATGTAGGTCAGCCCGTAGTCCGAGACGAGGCCGAGCTCGTCCCGGCTCAGGACCGGGTTGACCAGGATGAGGGTGTGGCCGGTGGAACAGCTGTCGAACTGGTAGCCGGGCAGCAATAGTTCCTCGGTCGCGGCGCCGCCTCCTGCCACGGGGCGGGCATCGAGCACGACGACCTCGTACCCGGCTCGGGCCAGGTAGGCGGCGGTGATGAGACTGTTGTGGCCGGCCCCGGCAACAACGAAGTCGGCGGTCTGGGTCAAAGTGGGTCCTTCCTCATTAGTGGTCTGTCGCTCAATGG
>CAZRID010000489.1:0-2098 GCA_964600055.1 uncultured Acidimicrobiaceae bacterium | reverse complement strand
CCCGGGGAATGCTGACAGACGTCTGACAACGACATCTGAAAGACTGAGGCCCCCTGGAGGACATTCCGACGGGGGGCCTTTCCTCGTGGGCAACCGGGCACTGGCCGCAATCCACCAGGCGCGCTGAGCTCGCCGAGGCCATCCTTTCAGCCGTGCTCGAGACGGGATTCTGAGGAAAGAAGTCTCGGGCTGCACGAGGCATACGAGAAACGTAATGAGCCGCACTCGCGACTTGCTAGCCCGTATGACGGCATCGGTCATAGGATCCTGCCCGCTGACACACGTCCGTTTCTGAAACGGTCAGAGAAACGGTTTGGTCTTCGCGAGACTCGCTGGATCGGACCTTTCGGATCATCCTCGGTCAGGAGTCACCTCAACGCCGACGCGTCCTGGTTCAGCGCTGGTCGCTTGGCTCGAACGGAGTACCCCTCCGCCGAATCAGACTCCTAGGTCGGCCCGCCCTCCACCGACTCGACCACCGCTTCGAGCACGATCGCCTGTGTGGGGCAGGCCGCAGCCACCTCCCGGAGGGCGTCGTCGTCGACTGTGGTCACGTCGAGGAGTTCGGGCTTCTGGAAGTCCCCCTGTCTCCAGTGGAAGGCCGACGGGGCGAGGACGATGCAGGAGCCGGCTCCGATGCAGCGGCGCCGGTCGATGATCACCCTTACTGCCATGTGACACCTGTCTTGATCGCATACTCGATTGCCTCGGTCTCCGATGCCACCCCCAGTTTCGACAGCAGCTCCGTCACATCGCCAGAGCCACCGGACACCCCGGCAGCGACAGATCCTGATGCCAGGTCTCGGAGCAACCCGAGCTCGTCCTCACCCAACTCGATCCTGTCCTCAGGTTGACTCGCCTCGGACGGCTCGAAGCCCACGATCTCGGCAAGTTCGCGATGTGTCGGAAGCCCGAACCACCTGGTCTTGAGGTCGGGGTCGGCGATCGACATGTCAATGAAGCCGAACCCAGCGAGGATCTCTGCACTCAGCGCGGCGGCTTCTGGCGCGTCGCCGACGATCAGGACCCGCCCGGCCACCCACAACACGTGGAGGTACTGCGCCAAGAACGTCTCCCCGTCGAGTTCGAGGGCAGCCCGGGCCTCGTCGGCAGCTCTCGCCCCGTCACCTTCGGCCTGTGCCACCAATGCCAGGGCGGCGTGGGCGTCCGCCTCCCATGGCAGCTGGCCGTTCATGGTACGAACCGCCCGTAGCGCTTCGGCTGCGGCCTCTTTCGCCTTGTTCATGGCCGACTCGTCACCAGTGGCGAAACCGATCCGGGCGGCCTCGAAGGCCAAAGTCGAGAAGGCCTCACATCGTGCACCGAGGTTCTTCTGGCCCGCCAGCACAGCTGCCCTCTCGAAATGAGAGACCATTCGTTCCAGGTCATCATGGGCGGCGGCTTGAGCTCCCCGCCACATCTCGAGACGTCGGGCCATCGAGGTGCTGGCGACCGAAATGGCCGCGCTGGCCGCACGGTCAAGCCACGCCCCACACTGGGCTTCGTCACCGATGGACAGATAGGTCATCGCCATCCCACCGGCGGCGAGAGACTCCAGCCAACGGTCACCAAGGGCCCGGGCAGCCTCGAACGCCTCACGCCCTCGTTCCAGAGCCAGACCCGGCTGGAGGTTGGCCCGGGCGTAGGTGTGGATGCTGTACAGCATCAGTGCGTCGTCGATGGCCCGCTGACTCTCGGTGACTTCGCCCTTCTTGCTGTGATGGAGAGCCCTGATGTGCTCCATCCGACCGGCCATGCCGTTCGCCGTCGGATCGGTGACGTGGGCGTATGCCATCGAGATCAGTGAGGACATCGACCCCCGTTTGTCCCCGATCTCCTCGTAGATGCGAAACGCCTCTTCGGCGAGCTCTTTCACCTTGGTGAACATCACCGGCGCCTGGAAAAGGACTTCGATCCGTGAAGATCCCCCCTCCACGGCCGCCAGCGCAGCCTGGTTCACCCGCCCGAGCTCGATCACGGCCAACTCGCGGAGCGAGTCGGCTTCCCCGGACCTGTCGCCGATGTCACGGGCGATGGCCAGTGCCCGCTGGTATGCCGATTCGGCGGCGTCGAGGTCGACACCGTCGAGTGGCCAGTA
>CAZRID010000488.1:0-2122 GCA_964600055.1 uncultured Acidimicrobiaceae bacterium | reverse complement strand
CGCGGAGCTGGGTCTCGATGAGCGCGGACTTCAGGTAGGCAAGGAACCGGTTGTCTTCGTGCGGTGGCTTGCCCTGCGGGCAGCCGAGCAGGATCGGATCGTTGCGGTGGTAGATCGCGGCGACATGGATGACCGGAGTCTGATGCTCGCCACTGGCATAGTAGCCCATCCACTCACCGTATGGACCCTCGTGGTGGGTCTCGTCCGGGTACATCCAGCCCTCGATGACGATCTCGGCGGTGGCCGGGAATGGCAGACCGGTGTGCCTGCCGCGAACGACCTCGATCGCCTCGCCGCGCACGCCGCCGGCCCAGTCCATCTCGCTCATGCCGTAGGGAATGCCCTCGGCGCAGGCAGACATGAAGAGGAGGGGATCGGCGCCGACGACGACGACGATCGGACAGGGCTGGCCGCGATCGAAGTACTTCTGACGGATGAGCTTGCCGTGCTTGCCGGGGCTGATGTAGACCCCCATCTCGTTCCGGCTGAAGACCTGGTTGCGGTAGGTGCCCAGATTGACCCAGTCCGAGTCGGGATCCTTGAGGATGTTCATGCTGGCGGTTCCGATGAACCGTCCGCCGTCCTGCGGGTGCCACATCGGCACCGGAAAGGCCTCGAGGTCGATGTCGTCGCCCTCGACGATGTTTTCGAAGATCGGGCCAGTCTCGACCTCGACCGGCGGGATCGGGGTCAGGCCGTCCAGGATGCCCCGCCAGAAGCGGAACAGGCCGTCGTGGTTGGCCTCCGACGGGGGCAGGTTCAGGGTGACCGCCTGGCGGGCGGGGTTACCACTGCAGTTGACGATGACGCGACGGCCGGCCGGGTAGCCGGGGATCTCGTCGAACAGGACACACGGCGAATTCTCGTTGTGGTCGAGCATCTCGGTGATCTCACCGATCTCCGACTGCCAGTTCGCACCGCGGACGACCCGCAGCTCACCCTGCTCCTCGGCACGGGCGATCCACTCGCGGGTGTCGCGCCACGGGGCCAGACGGCCTGCCGCGGTGTCGGTCGGCTGCTCCCTGATCGCCACGCCTATCCTCTCCCCTGCACCTGGCCGGACAGCCCGGGCCTCCGACCGAAGGGCGTAAGCCCCGCTGCGGTCCATCAAATCCGTATTCACGACCGTCGTCGGGCACCGATGTACCAGGGCGGCGTGAACGTCACTGTATGCAGCGGTATCTTATCGGCTTCAGGGCGTCCGGGTCAATGCCGAGTCGACGCTCGCCCATGCCCCGCCGATCGCCCTCAAGAAGTCCGATGGACCTGAGCCCCGTCACGATGCTCGTCCTGGTCGGGTCCATGTTCGGGGCCGGCCTCGTCAACGGGACGATCAGTTTCGGGTTCGCCCTCCTGGCCGTCAAACGTGCTGGCCCTGATCCTCGGAGCCAAGGACGGAATCATCGTCCTGACCCTCCTGACGCCGGCGGTCAGCGGCCTCCAGGTCTGGCACCATCGGGCGCACCGCGCGACGGCCCAGCGGCTCCGGACGCTCATCGGGGCGGCCCTTGTCGGCACGGCGGTCGGCGCGCAGATCCTGGTCTTCCTGTCGGGTCACCTGTTTTCCCTGGCCCTTGGCCTGCTGGCCAAGCCCGGCCAGGACCACGTTGTGGAGGGCGTGCTGGCGCAGGCCGGCTGACCCGTACGCCTCACCCTCGGGCCGGTGTCTCCTCGGCGACCGACCGGAGGTAGGCGAGGACCTCGACGAGCGGCACGACGTCGGCGTACTTCTGGTCGAGGTCGAACAGGTTGATCGCGTGCGGGGCCTCGTGGCGATCGAAGACGCACTCCTCCGGGACGAGCATCCGGTAGCGATACGCCTTGCCGTCGACCACGGTCGCCCGGACGCACCCGCTTGTCGATTCGCCGGCAACGACCAACGTGTCGATGCCGAGGCCGTTGAGCAGGCCGACGATCGGTGTGCCCCAGAACGCACTGGGACCCGTCTTGCGAAGGACGACCTCGCCGTCGATCGGGGCCAGCTCGTCGACGATGTCGTAGCGCCGCCGCCGCCGCTCCACGAGCTCCCCGTGCTACGCCTGGCCCCTCTACCTGCCGCGACCGAGTGGCTCGACGAAGACGTCTACGAGTTGCAGCGGTTATACCCGCAGATATACATAGC
>CAZRID010000487.1:0-2125 GCA_964600055.1 uncultured Acidimicrobiaceae bacterium | reverse complement strand
AGAAGGTCGATTCCGAAATCGTCGTACTAGATCTCAGGAGTTCGATCTATTTTCGTATTAACGGATCGGGAGCCACCCTCTGGGAGCGGCTGGCTTTGGATGCCACCCGTCCGCAACTCGAAGCTGTCCTCGTTGATACCTACGGCGTCAACACCGAGCAGGCAGCCTCTGACGTAGGTGCGTTCCTTGACGATGCCCGCGGGCGCGGCTTCCTGGAGGAGTGACGACACGTGAGGCAACTCTTGGCGCCCATTAGGCGCGCGGGCCGAATTCTTGCCCGGGCGTGGACCCTTCCGCTGGCCGACAGGATCGGCATCGTTCGAATGCTGGGGCTCGCCACGACTATCGAGATTGGCCTTCGCACAGTTCGGCTACCCGCTTTAGCCCGAGGTCTGGGGGTCCGGCTTGATTGGTCGAAAGATCCATCCTCGCCGCCAGGCATCCCGAACTCTCTCGACGACACCGATCGTCGCGAGCTCACCAACGTGATTCGGGTGATGCGACATTGGCCTTTTGCCGAAGGGACTTGTCTCCGCCAGTCGTTGATGCTTGGTCGGGTGTTGAGGGATCGGAATCCTCTGCTTCGTATCGGAGTAAAGGGTCGCGATGGAGAAATTGTCGCCCATGCGTGGGTGGAGATGGACGGGGTCGCACTCGGCGGGCGCGACGGTTATCTCCCGCTGGGAGGGTTCGAGGTGACCAGACCCGGCGATGAACGCTGAACAGGGCCTGTACCGGATCCACGGGCTTCAGGTCCTGTCGGATGTCGAACTTGATGGAGATCGCGTTCAAGGCGCGTCAATTGACGCGCGGGTCGAAAACGGGCCCAGCCGGCTCGTAGGCGCTCAACCTGGCGACGGCCCGATCTTGGCGGAATTGATTGCGGCCGACCGACGGTGGTACACGGCCACGCAAAATGGGGCTGGTTACCTCCTACGGTTCCACGGCACCTGCGACGTGCTCATCGACCCCCAAAAGGCCGTCCTGTCATGTCGACTCGATCCCGCCGCCGACCCTAATGTCGTTCCGCTGCTTGTAAGCGGGACCGGGCTCGCTTTTCTCCTCGGTGTGCGAGGTTCTCTGGTGCTCCACGCCAGCGCTGTCCAAATGGGTGGTGGATCCGTTGCCTTTGTGGGCTTGCCCGGTATGGGTAAGTCGACACTGGCAGCGCTTCTTTGTTCCGAAAGGGGCCGCCTCATTACGGATGATGCCTTGCGGGTCGAGGTGGATGGCGTAGCCCGTTGCTTTCGTGGGACATCCAGCCTTCGACTCCGACAAGGGGCAAACTCAATCCTCGCCCTCTACCCGCACGCAACACCAGGTACGAGCCCCGATGATCGGCTGACATTCAAGCCGACCACATCCGAGCCCGAATGCGGCCTGTCGCTTGTCGTCATACCTCATCTCTCGCGAGAAGCCACCCGTATCGATGCCCATCGGGTTGACCCTGCAGAGGCGGTGTTCCGCTTGTCTCCCTTTCTCCGCATTGCCCATTGGCGTGCACCGGATCTCGTCAGCCGCCACTTCAAGCAACTCGGCGAACTGGCGAGTCGAGTACCCACTCTTGTCTTGACGGTGCCCTGGGTGCGGCCGTTCACGTCCGAGTCAGCCTCTGAGCTTTCTGCTTCGGTCGAAGCGTTGATGTAATGCGCTGCTCGAGAAGAGCCCGACAACCAACACTTGAGCGTTGTTCGATTTTGGCGCGGGCTATACCCTCAGTCGCCGATGAGCGAGCAAGGGCAGCGAATCCCACCGTCAGCACACATCGTCGAGACCGAGATCGGGGAGGACATCGGGTCTTACGATCCTCGCAATGAACGGGTCGCAGTCCTCAACGGGACCCGGGCAAGCCGCTGCTCGATCAGAAGCCACAAAAGTGTCGCCGCCATCATCGACGGAAGCGCAATCACCGCCGCGTCGAGGGCATCGGTCTTGAGACCGGCGATGCGGGTGACCACCGCCACCACCAGGGCATGAAGAACCAGCAGAGTTGCACCTGGCCAACCGGTTGTAGTGACTGCGCCCTTCCGCGCGATCCAGGCAGCGATCGGGGCGGCAACCAGCATCCCCAGGGCGGCGACTGCTCCCACGATCGATCCGGGTCGGCCCCAGCCACCCCAGGCGA
>CAZRID010000486.1:0-2129 GCA_964600055.1 uncultured Acidimicrobiaceae bacterium | reverse complement strand
GCTCTCCTCGTACTCAGTTGGGACCCCACCGGCAGGTATCTCGTCGGGGGGACCACCGGCGGCATGATCTGGGTCGCCGACCTGGAGCGTGTCCTGGCCGGCGAAGACATGGCCGATGCCCTCGTGTTCGATCGTCAGGCCCACACCGGGGCCGCACCCGTGCCGGCAATGAACGGCGCGGGCGTCGTGGGCACCGCCGGATTCGACGGAATGGTCCGGCTCTGGGACCTGGGCTCAGAAGACTTGATCCTCGAGTTCGAGTCTGATGTCGGGGTCCCCGTGGTCCGTTTCTCTCCCGACGGCACCGAGCTCCTCTATCCCCACGGGCTCAGTGTGCGCCGGATGCCCGTAGATCCGTACCAGATACGTGCCCTCGCCGCCGACCTCCGCACCCGTGACTTCCTACCCGACGAGTGTGCGCGTTATGCCACTGCGGAGCGCTGTGAGACGTTGAGCGGATGATCGAGAGCTGAGTCCCGCGGTCTCGCCAGGACTGCCGCGGTGGAGATCTCGGCCGAAGACAGGTTGCCTTGGTCGACGGGGTGCCTGACCGACTCGTCACCCGATCGAGCTCGGCCCAACACGTCCTGTTTCTAAAGCGCCGGGGTGCAAGAGTTCCTGGTTGTCCGAGGACGTCGAAGGCGTCCACTCCGGTCCATTCACGTGGTTCCAGATCCCAGGTCTGGCTATCCGATCGGACATAGACGGACCGGCCAAACGGGTCGTCTTCGCATCCTGAGTTGCCCAGTCACCGCCAAGGCGGACCAGCGCGACCCAGCGCCGACAGGGTCTAGTCAGGACGGTCACACGTGAAATGGTGCGGATCGGGAGTCAACCACGAGGTCGGATTCCGCCGATAGTCCTCCATGAACCGCCCCAGGGCTCTCACTGTGGCCTCGGTGCCGATGGCCATCGGGCTCGCTTGGCGTCAGTACCGGAAGACCGTCCGCGCAGTGGACGGTCACCCCAGCATCGCCCCCGAACTCCCCGGGGAGTGCAGGCAGATCGCCACCTCGTGGGGCTCGATCAGCTACCGCTGGGTGCAAGGTGATCCCGATCGGCCCGCCCTTGTCTTGGTGCATGGCTGGGGGAAAAGCGCCGACTCCACCTGGTGGCCGGTGGTGACCGCCTGCGATCGGACCATGGTGGTCATCGACCTGCCCGGGCATGGCCGGTCTCTGCTGGACCAGCCCTTCACCTTCGAGTTGGCCGCCGAGGTGGTGAACCGGGTGATCGAGGACGCCGAAGTGGAACGTCCTCTGCTGGTCGCCCACTCCATGGGCGGCCCCGTGGTGCTCACCGCCTTGCGTGGCCGGGATCCGGAGTCTCTCTCCGGGCTGGTGGTCCTGGCCAGCGCGGCCTACTGGGCAAAGCCTCGGCTTCGGGCCATTCTGGCCATGGCGCCCTATGCGATGGCGCCCCGCTCTCCCGTGTTGATCCACAAGGAGCTTGCCGAGCTGCGCCATGCTCCCGACCTGGCCCCACATATCGCATGGGCCTACGGTCTCCGGCCACTGCGCCACCTGCTCCGGGAGGCTGCCGTCGCTCTCAGTCGCTTCGATTCCCGGGGTTGGACTGATCTGGTGCCACCTTCAACCGTTTGGGTGGTGGCTACTCAGGATCGGGTGCTTTCGCCCGCCCATCAACGCGCCTCGGCGGCCCTCTTCGGCGCCGAAGTGGTGGAGCTCGACGTTGAGCACTCCATGTTGGTCCAGGCTCGTGAACAGATCCTCGGTCTGCTCGAACGAGCCGGGTGCGTCTGACAGGAGGTCACTGCCATGTGCTCGGGAGTTGCTCGGTCGCCCCGAGCGGTTATCTCACTGGACCACGCACCTACCATCCTTCTGCCAGGTCCTGACACGTGTCTGGTGTCGTCGGTCAGCTGCCTGAGCAACCCCTGCGTTTTATCAGGCTAAGAACCCATAAGCTGACAAACTCTTGTGGAGCTGCTCCCCAGAGGGCGCACGCTGCGCTGCTAAGACTTGAGGCAGCGGGGATCGTCAGCGAACGAGCGTCCGCCCGGAGGCGATAGGGCCGGCCCGCCGGATGGTCGCCGCGACGGAGTTGATCGATCTAATGGACTGAATCGCCGCCATGGGGACGTTCGTTCACTCGGTCCAGCCCAGTTC
>CAZRID010000485.1:0-2134 GCA_964600055.1 uncultured Acidimicrobiaceae bacterium | reverse complement strand
ACCAGCCGCCAATCCTGTATCGCCTGTGCCATGGCGCTGACCGCCTCAGTGGTGGGCTCGGCTCCCCCGCGGATGGAGGTGTCGAAGGCTTCGGTGGCGATGAGGAGGGCGAGCTCCCGGTTCTGCCCGACCTGACCCTGCGCGGCCGCAGCTAACTCACGGGCACGAGCCTGAAGAGCCTCTTGTTCGGCCACGCTTCTCTGCCAGAACGCGACGGTGGCCAGCGCGCTCACGAGCAACAGGCCAGCGGCGAGGGTTACGACTGTCCGTCGTCTGCGTCTCTTAGCTGTCCCCACTTCTGCCGCACGCTGTGCGACGCTGGCCGCTATGTACCGGGACTCGTCGCTGGTCAGCACCACGTCGGCCCGCGACGCCCAGGTCTCGACATCCTCGAGACGCACTCCTCGAAGCAGATAGCTCGGGTCTTCTTTCGACTCGATCCACTCCTGAGCCGACTCTCCCACACGGCGCGCCAGGACGAGGGACTCGCGGGCGGCTTCGATCCAGCCGCGAAGCCTCGGCCACTCGGTAAGAAGAGCTTCGTGGGCGACTTCCACCGTCGGTCCACGGGTCACCGGGTCCCGATCGAAGGTGAGCAGTCTGAAGCCGGCGAAGGCCTTCAGCACGGACTCCAGCCCGCCGCGGTCGACCGCCAGGGACACGAGCTCTGTCTGTCGGGCGCGTCGCCGGGTCACGGTGCCCAACTCGTCGACTGACACCAGACGGAGGAAGACCTCACGAGTCGCCAGCATGCCCGCTGGGGTCAACCCCTCGTACAACTCCTCCGCCCTTCGGCCCAGCGCTCCGGCGACACCGCCGGTGGCCTCGTATCCGGCAATCGTCAGGGTCGACCCATCCCGGTGAGAGAACATCTCAGTCAGCGCGTACTGGAGTAGGGGAAGGGCCCCCGGCTGACCTTCGACGTCGGAAATGATGCGGCCGACCAATCCCGGCTCGAGGTCCAACCCCACGATCCGGGCGGGAGCCGAGACAGCCTGGGCCAACCCATCCCGGGTGGGTGGCCCTACGGTGACAATGCCGTCGGCGATCGCTTCGGCGAAGTCCGCGTATCCCAGGGGACGGTCGAGGAAGTCGGCGCGGATGGTCGCCACCACCCTGACCCGGCTTCGCTCGTCGGTGGATACCGATATGAGGTTCTCCAGGAAACTGCGACGGGTCTCTTCGGAGCGGACCGTCGAGAAGAGCTCTTCGAATTGGTCGATGACGATCAGGAGGGTGGAGTCGTCGCCGGGGAGGATCTGCTTGCTCACCCTGAGCAGTCCGTTGGGCTGGCTCAGCTCGGCGAGCATCCCCACCGGCGTTCGCACCGCCACACGGGACAGGGCTGCCTCCAGCTCCTCGAATGGATACGAACCCGGGAACATGTCCGTCACAAGCCAGTCACGAGAGTCGGTGAGGATCCCTGCCCTCAGGGCAGGAATCAGCCCTGCGCGGACGACAGACGACTTCCCACTCCCGGAGGGGCCGACGACGGTGACTAACCGGTGTGAGGCGATTCGCTGTATCAGGTCTTCGATCAGGACTTCACGGCCGTGGAAATCAACGGCGTCGTCCTCGGCGAATGCGCGCAAGCCCTTGTAGGGATTGCGCATCGGCTCCGATGGCGTCGCCACGACCCCGGGCGCGGCGACGACGTCGACACCGGCCGAACGGCGAAGCTCACGTAGGAACTCGTCGACTTTGAGATAACGCTCCCTCGGGTCGGTAGCCATCGCCCTCGTCACGACCGCCACGACCGTTTCCGGTATGTCCTGACGGGCCTCTCCCAGATCGGGTATCTGCGATGACCCTGATGGGGACACGCCTGCGAGGAGCTCGAAGGTGAGGGCGCCCAGCGCGAAAATGTCGGTTCGCAACGTCGCCTCCTCCCCTGAGGCCTCCTCGGGAGAGAGCAGCCTCTTCGAAGTCGATTCGGCGTTCCCAGGGACGGGTGCCGCTATCCCGAAGTCGGATAGATAGGCGTTGCCGTCCTCGTCGAGGAGGACGTTGCTCGTCTTCAGGTCACGATGCACCACTCCCCGGCGGTGGGCATACGCCAGTGCGCCGCCCACCTGGTCAAGGAGTCGCAGCGCCGGCTCGAGGTTCCAACCGCCTCCTCGGAGCGAGTCCTCGA
>CAZRID010000484.1:0-2147 GCA_964600055.1 uncultured Acidimicrobiaceae bacterium | reverse complement strand
CATGGCAGCTGCATCGGCACGATGAGGTCCAGGACGACCTGGAGGATCGTCGCATCGCGCGCCTGGCTGCCATCGACCAGGACGCCCTCCCGGACGGGGCAGAACAGCCCACCCTCGATGAGGACGCAGCGGAGGCCAGAGACGAGATGGCTCAGCTGCTGGCGCAGACGGATGAGGAGGGGAAGAACCGCGAATGACCTGGATGGTCCCGCTGCCGGTGGTCCTGCCCTTGCTCGGGGCCGGTCTCACCCTCGTCTTCTCCCGCCACCCGCGAGCCCAACGGATCATCAGTGTCGTGGTCCTGACCCTGGTGCTGGTGGTTGCTGTGAGCCTGGTGTGGCTCGCCGACAGTGGACCGCTCGTGGTCAACGTTGGGGGCTGGGCGGCCCCGGTCGGAATCTCCCTGGTCGCCGACCGGCTCTCGAGCCTGATGTTGTCGGTATCGGCAGCAGTGACGCTGTGCGTCCTCCTCTACTCCTTGGCCCAGGGTCTCACCGACGGTGACGAAGAGACTCCGGTTGCCATCTACCACCCGACCTATCTGGTGTTGGTGGCCGGTGTGGCCAACACCTTCCTCTCAGGCGATCTCTTCAACCTGTACGTGGGCTTCGAGATCCTGCTGCTGGCGAGCTTCGTGCTCCTGACGATGGGTGGCACCGTGGCCAGGATTCGGTCGGGATCGATCTACGTGATCGTCGCCATCCTTTCATCGCTGATCTTCCTGGTGGCCATCGCCTTGATCTATTCGGCGACCGGCACCCTCAACCTGGCGCAACTGGCAGAGCGACTGCCCGAGATCGACCCAGGGGTTCGTCTCGTGCTGCAGTTGATGCTGCTCATTGCCTTTGGCATCAAGGCCGCCGTGTTCCCGATGTCGGCCTGGCTACCTGACTCCTATCCCACTGCCCCCGCCCCGGTGACCGCGGTGTTCGCCGGCTTGCTGACCAAGGTCGGCATCTACGCCATGATCCGAACTCAAACCCTTCTCTTCGATGACGGACGCGTCGACGAGATCCTCATGGTTGCGGCCCTGGCCACCATGCTGGTTGGCATCCTGGGCGCCGTCGCCCAGAACGACATCAAGCGTCTTCTCTCCTTCACGTTGGTCAGCCACATCGGCTACATGGTGTTCGGGATCTCCCTCTCGAGTCAGATCGGTCTGGCCGCAGCCATCTTCTATGTGATCCACCACATCACGGTGCAAACGTCACTGTTCCTGGTGGTCGGGCTCATCGAGCGACGGGGTGGTTCCACCTCGCTGAGTCGACTGGGAGGTTTGGCGAAGGTAGCGCCCGTGCTGGCGATTCTCTTCTTCGTCCCGGCGATGAGCCTCTCCGGGATCCCGCCCTTCTCAGGGTTCTTGGGCAAGCTGGGTTTGCTCCAAGCTGGGGTGGCAGCCGAGTCGGCTCTGGCGACGATCCTGGTGGTCGGGTCGGTCGTGGTCTCGCTGCTCACCCTGTATGTGATCGTCAAGGCTTGGAACCAGGCTTTCTGGCAGGCTGTGCCCGACGATCTCCCCGAGTCGAAGCTGCTCGGGGGCATGGTCGGTCCCACGGCCGCCCTGGTCACCCTGGGCCTCGCCCTGACCATCTTCGCCGGCCCCATATTCGCCTATACCGAACGTGCTGCCATAGACCTGAGGGCCCAGACTCCCTATATCGACTCGGTGTTCTCTCGGGGTGACCGGGGCGAAGGCGAGTCACCCGGCGCCGTGGACGAGATGGGGGCCACACCATGAGCCGGGCCGCAGGGCGTCTGCGCCGGGTTCCGTGGTTGATGGTGACCTGGCTGACCGTTGTATGGATGTTGCTCTGGGGCGACCTGTCATTGGGGAATCTCATCGCCGGTCTCGGAGCTGCCCTCATCGTGACGACACTGCTGCCCCTGCCCCCAATTGAGTTTCGGGGCCGAATCCGACCCCTCGGTGTTGCCCACCTGGTGGCCCGGTTCGGCCTCGACCTGGTTCGAGCCAGCTTCCAGGTAGCCTTTCTTGCCCTCGACCCTTCACGTACCCCACGGGGGGCGGTGATACGGGTCCACCTTCGCAACGAGTCAGATCTCTACCTCACGCTCACCGCCGAACTGGCCACGCTGGTCCCCGATCGCTGGTGGTCAAAGCCCACCGGCATACCGGATTCCTCTATCTC
>CAZRID010000483.1:0-2165 GCA_964600055.1 uncultured Acidimicrobiaceae bacterium | reverse complement strand
TCGGCGACCGCTGGAAGTTGTACTTCCCGAAGGTCACCGTCTTGATCTCGGTCTCCTGTTCGAGGACCGGGATCTCCTGGGTGCCCATGGAGACGATGTCACCATGCCCGCCTGCGAAGAAGGTGAACTCATCCCAGGTCGAGCTGGTGACCACCCGGGTGTTGAACTCCTCTTCCCAGTCGACGATCATCCCTTGGTCGTTCATGTAATCCCAGACCGGGTCCGGGGCGAAGGCGAAGCGAATCACGGTTCTCGCCTCCTCGGCGGTCGTCGTGCCACTGCCTTCCCCGTCACCGCTCCCGCAGGCAACGGCCACCACTGCCACGATGGCGATGAGTGTCACCCAACGCCACTTCGATCTCGGTCGCACCATTTCCTCCCAATCGTTTGCTATGGGTCGTGCGTCCACCCCAGGGGCGGACGAAGGCGATCATATATCAGACAATCGATACTTTGTAGCGTGGATCGTATGTCATCCCCATCAACCCGCGGGGAAAAACGATGAAGGTCCGGATCCGGGCCCTCGGGTTCGCCTATGGGGGTGTCGACTCCGGCACTCTGGTGTTGTCACATCTCGACCTCGACGTCCAGTCGGGGAGTGTCCACGCCATCGTCGGCCCCAATGGCTGTGGGAAGAGCACGCTGCTCCGGATCGTGGCCGGTTTGGAGAAGCCAACAGTGGGGAGCGTCGAGTTCATTGGCTCGCAACGTCATGAGAACAAGACGGCGTTGGTGTTCCAGAACCCGCGTCTGCTCCCGTGGTGGAACGTCGAACGGAACATCGCGATCAGTGCCGAGTTCAGCGAAAAGCCGGATGAGATGTACAAGAAGATCCGCGACTTCCACACCAAGCGGATGGGTCTGGCCCGGGTGAAGAACCAGAGGCCCGACACGCTTTCCCTCGGTCAGCAGACCATGGCCGGCCTGGGTCGTGGCATCGCCCATGACGCCGAGATCCTCCTTCTCGACGAGCCTTTCGCTCATCTCGATGCGCTGAACAGGAGAAAGCTCTACGAGGAGTTCGAGACCCACTGGCAGATGGACCCTCGAACCATCCTGCTGGTGACCCACGATGTCGACGAGGCCATCATGCTCTCCGACCGGGTGTCTGTCATGAGAGACGGTCCGGGCCCATTGATCGACACCATCGAAGTCAATGCGGAACGGCCCAGGGTCGGGATATCCCCAGTGCACCCCGGTCTGCGCTCGGCAACGACCTGGGTGTGGGATGCCCTGGAGAAGAGCCGGCAATGAAAGGAGCGGCGCGGTGACAACCATCGGGTTTTTCGGGTTGGGCCGAATGGGGAGGCCGATGGCCGGGCATCTGGTGGCCGCCGGCCATCAGGTGATCGGAGTGGACCCTGCCCCGGACGCACAGGGTCAGGCACGAGCCCTAGGAGTCGAGATAGCAGACACGGTGACCGACCTCAGGGCGGAGATAGTGCTCAGCTCGCTGCCCAACACGCCGGAGGTGGAGGAGGTTTATCTCGGCGGGCTCTTCGACCGACTCGAGCCCGGGTCATTGTGTCTCGACCTGTCGACGATCGACGTGGCTGCCTCGCAGCGGATCGGAGATGCGGCCCGCACGCGGGGCCATCACTTTCTCGATTGCCCGGTCAGCGGGACGTCGGTCCACGCCGAGGCCGGGACCCTCGCGGTGATGGTTGGCGGCGAGGCCGGGGCCGTGGAACGGGCCCGTCCCTACCTCAGCGCCTTCAGCTCATCGGTCCACCACGTCGGCCCCAACGGCGCCGGTCTCGAGATGAAGCTGATCACCAACCGTCTCCTGACCGCCCATCTGGTCTCGCTGGGAGAGGCGATCCTCGAGATGGAGCACGCCGGCCTGGACACCGAGACATGCATCGAGTTGCTACGTCAAGGGGCGGTGCCGAAGTTGTTCGACTACAAGGCGACACCGATGTCCCGTCGTGACCACACACCGCTGTTCACCGTCGACCTCATGTCCAAGGATCTCGGTCTCGCCGATGCCCGCCGCACCGCGGGCCAGGTCACCGCCGCCGCGGCCGCAGTCATGGCCGCAGCGAAGGCAGGCGGCTGGGGCCCCAGCGACATCAGCGCGGTGATCGAGGTGCTGGGCGCGGAAGACTGAGTCCCCCTCCCGGCTGCGCCGTACTCCCCCATCCGGGGGGAGAAACAGACGGCAC
>CAZRID010000482.1:0-2170 GCA_964600055.1 uncultured Acidimicrobiaceae bacterium | reverse complement strand
GCTGCAGCACCAATGCCATCCAGTTCAGCGGGAGCAACATGACCTGGACCGGCCTCATCTACGCACCCAATGGCGAGGTGCAGATGTCCGCGTCGTCGACCGACGCCAGCGTCAACGGGAGCATCATCGGTTACTCTGTCAACATCTCAGGTTCTGATTTCGAGATCAACTGGGTCGATGATCCCTCCGGGGCGCCCCGCTTCAAGGTCGAGTTGCAGAGCTGACACCGGCGACCCGCCACCTGGTGGCGGTTTCAACCCCTTCCGGCCCGAGCTGTTTCGCTGAAGGGCGTCACGGACCGCACTCCTTCCTCGACGAGTTCGTGTAGGTTTGAAATTGCGGACTGGGTGGAAAGGTGACGGCTTCTTGCCTGCCACAACCCGGATCCTGCTTCTGGCTTCACACTCATCATCCTCAGGTTTGCCCATCGCCGTCGATTTCGCACAGAGGGACTCATCGAGACCAAGGAGGCCAGACATTCAACAGGTGTGACCTGATCTTCTTCCAAGCCTTATCCGTCAGGTAGCAGGTCCGTTGTATGGACGGTGAAACCTGCGGGCCGGCCGGTCGAGCCGGATCAAACAAAAGGGGTTCTCAATGACCAGAACAGAAAGCACGTTGCGGAGGTCCTATCTGCTGATCTTCATGGTGATAGCCCTACTCATTGCAGCAATGGGCGTCTCCGACAGGGCCGACGCCACCGACGACTCGAAACCAAAGACAGATGTCACCTTGACCCTCGTCCACAACAACGACGGGGAGTCGGCTCTATTCGAACGTCTTGTCCCGACGGACATCGGCGATCAGCCCTTCGCCGGCATCGCTCCATTTGCCACCCTCGTGAAAGATCTCCGCAAGCTGGGTGATCGGGGCCACGACAACGTCGCCCTGGTTGTGTCCTCCGGGGACAACTACCTGGCCACCGCCCAGTTTCAGGCCAGCTTGGACAAGGGAATCCCGTATTACGACGCCATCGCGATGGATCTGATCGGGTACGACGCGGCCGCCATCGGGAACCACGAGTTCGATTTCGGTCCGGAGGTCTTCGCCAACTTCGTGAAGAGCTTCAAGTCTCGAACCCCTTTCGTGAGTGCCAACCTCGACTTCTCGGGTGAACCGGTTTTCGATCGCCTTGTGCGTCGCAACAGGGTCGCGACCAGTGTCATCGTGAAGGAGGAAGGCGAGGAGTTCGGGATCATCGGCGCCACAACGGAGCTACTTCCGATCATCTCCAGCCCGCGCAATGTCATCGCCAACGAAGTGCTCCCGGCAGTTCAGGCGGAAGTGGAGAAGCTGAAGGATAAGGGCGTCGACAAGATCATCATGATCTCCCAGCTCCAGAGCATCCAGGAGGACATCGCTCTCGCCGCGATGCTCAACGATGTCGACATCATGGTCGCCGGGGGCGGTGATGAGCTGTTGGCCAATGATGACGACGTGTTGATCCCGGGTGATGTGGCACAGCTTCCCTATCCGGTGATCGCGACCGACGTCGACGGGACCGAGATCCCGATAGTCACCACCAGCGGCGGGTATCAGTACGTGGGTCGGCTGACCGTCGACTTCGACCGCGACGGGAACATCATCGGCGTCGACGATGGGAGTGGGCCGCGACGTGTCACCACGGGTGCCTTTGACGACGCGGTCCAGCCAGACCGCAAGGTGACCAAGCGGGTCGTTGAGCCGGTCCAGGCCTACGTCGACGCCCTGGCGACGACGGTGGTCGCCACGACCCAGGTCCCCCTCAACTCGGCAAGAGGCGCGGTTGCGACCACAGGGGCGCCCCCGGTTCCGGTGATCCCGATCCAGGTGACTGCTCCAGGTGAGCGGGTGAGCAACACCAATATGGGGAACATCGCCGCCGACTCCATGCTGTGGCAGGCAACGCAGCTCGCCGCCGCATTTGGTGTCGCGGCGCCCGACATCGCCTTCCAGAACGGAGGCGGGATCAGGACGCCCGATACCCTGCTCTTCCCGGGAGCAACACCGGCGTCACCGGCCAATGTGACCAGGTTGGACATAAACAACCAGTTCCCCTTCCCCAACTTCGTGTCCATGGTGGAGAACGTTCCCCTCAGTCAACTGAAGGTGATCCTGGAGAACGCGGTGTCCCGCGTGGAGTTCGTCGATGGCCGTTTCGCACATGTGGCGGGCATGACCTACGAGTGGA
>CAZRID010000481.1:0-2175 GCA_964600055.1 uncultured Acidimicrobiaceae bacterium | reverse complement strand
CGCCGTTGAGAGAGATCCTCCACCGTCCCTCTTCCCGCTCCGGCTTGGAAACCGACGACGACCAATAGGCAAGCTGAACGGCTGGCTGTCCGGCGTAGGTGTCGTCGATGACGCCATAGCCGGCCAGTTTCTCGGGGTTGAGGAGTTTGGCTTTGGCGTACTCGGCTACGGTGAGCGTCATCGCCCCACCTCCTGGCGGAGCGCCGCGCGCATCGAAATACGTTCCATCCATGCCGGCTGTCCGTAGGGACGCCGCGCCCACCAGCCGCTGATTGCGGACCTCGCCCGATCGAAGCCTGTAGAGTCTTCTGGTCGGTGACAGTCCGATGAACTTGGAGTCGGGACCCTTGGCCGGGTCCCTTCTTCTTTGGGAGGGGTCACGCAGCACCGCCCGCCCTGGCCCGACGGGCTTTTGCAGATTTGAGGGACAGCCCGAGGAAGTACGCCTTACGCGCATGCTCGGCTCTACGGGCACGTTCCTTCGGGTCGAGAATTTCGTCGGGGTCGACTTCCTTCTCGAACCTGGCCAGGAACGCGGCCCGGCCCGGTTCCGTATGGACACGAGCATCGACTTGCGAATGGAGAGCGTGGGCGGCGAGCTTGGCTCGCAGCGAACGTTCGGCTGGCGTTAGGGGCACAGCGGCCACCACCCTTCGGCGGTGGGGTGCCTATTCCCTCCAACTCATTTACGCGGGGCCCGCGGAGGCTGCCAACTGACGAGCGTAATGCTAGCGCCCTGTTAGGACGACTCGTGGTTTCCCATTCCGACGTGGACCTCTCTCAACTTCTCCGATTAGGTACGACGCCGTGATTGACACCGGGCCTGACCTCGGGCAGAACAACTGGAATTCGCTCAGCGACGTTCTGCGCAGATCGTCACCGTGTGCATATAAGGCTGGCCCTGGGGTGTTCGGTTGGCGATGAGAGACCTTCGAAAAGGTTCGGGCGACGTGCTTCCAGTCGCTCATCTTCTGGTCCTTGGCGAGTGCATAGACCAGGAGATCTCCGTCGACGTCGAGCACTTCACCAACCAGTATCCGACAAAGATGGCAATGAATCCGGGCCAATTCGGGCAGTTGGCGAAGGTTGGCGCGATGGATCAGGGCTTCGCCCGGGCTTCCCTTGCCGCTCATCGGGAGCACAACTCTTTCCTGGTCAGTCACAACCCCTCTAACCGTTCCACCGGCGAGAACCGTCCGTGAGCATCGCGGGCACGTTCGTCCGCCGCTGACGCCGCGTACCTTGAAACCATCGTCCGCGAGCGCCATCCGGCCAGCCGCATAAGGTCGGTTTCCTGACCTCCGGCTGATAGGAACGAATGAGCGAACGTGTGCCGGAGTTGATGCGGGTTTATCAATTCGATCCCGGCCCGCCGCGATCGACGTTTGAGCATCTGTTGAATACCCGAATCGGTGAGCCGACCCTTTCCCCCGAGCCACAGCCAGGGACTCTCCGAACCGGGACGTCGGGCGCGGGTGCGGAGATACTTGTCGACGGCTTTGAGCGTTGTCGGTCCCATCGGGAGCGACCGTTCCCGGCGCCCTTTGCCGAGCACCAGGGCGACGCCCAACTCTTTCAGGTCGAGGTGTTCGAGTTTGAGGCCGGCCGCTTCCGCTAGTCGTGCGCCAGTGTCGAGAAGGAACAGGATCAAAGCATGGTCTCGACGATCCTCGAACGTAGATCCCTCGCAGGCTTTCAGAAGCTTGCGAAGGTCATCCTCGGAGACCACCGGGACCTCCTTCTCGTCGAGCTTGGGCGGCTTCATGCGCGCCATCGGCGAGACGTCGACCTCCTCGTCCTCAGCCAACCACTTGAAAAACTGCTGTAGTGCCCGGTACCGGTTGTTGGCAGTCGCGGGGGACCGGACCTCGAGAAGGTAGGTGACGAATGCTTCGACGTGTTCCCGGCGAATGTCGTTGACGTTGGTCGGCATCCCGGCCGCAACCAGAAAGTCCGCGAGTTGGCTAGCCCCTTCTAAGTATGCTTCGAGGGTCTTAGGAGACTTGCGAGAGGCGCGAAGGTGAAGCTCCCATGAGGCAGCCAGATTTCGGAGGTCGGAAAGGTCGTTTTTGGTCTGATTCTTTGCCATCAGTTATGCGCTGTGCTAGCGTTGTGCATGGTAGCAGATAGGGATTTGACCAGTAAATACGGGGACGTAGCTCAGCCCGGCAGAGC
>CAZRID010000480.1:0-2177 GCA_964600055.1 uncultured Acidimicrobiaceae bacterium | reverse complement strand
TATAGGCGCGGGCAGTGGCCATCCGACCCCTCGGAGTCCGCTTGATCAGCCCTGACTGGAGCAGGAAGGGCTCATATGCGTCCTCCACCGTTTCCGGCTCTTCGCCGACCGCAATGGCCAGGGTCGAGAGCCCGACCGGGCCTCCCCCGAATCCCTCGATGATCGATTCCAATATCGACCGGTCCACCTTGTCCAGGCCGAGGTTGTCGACCTCGAACACCCGCAGCGCCTCGTCGGCCACATCGGGGTCGATGACACCGGAGGCGCGGGCCACGGCGTAGTCGCGAACCCTGGCCAGGAGACGGTTGGCAATGCGCGGCGTGGAACGACTGCGATGCGAGATGATCCCGGCCGCATCGTCCGAGATCTCGATCCCAATGATCCCGGCCGAGCGGCGGATGATATATGCCAGCTCGTCAGGCTCGTAGTAATCGAGCTTCTCCTCGATCCCGAACCGGTCGCGAAGCGGCGCCGTGACCGTTCCTTTACGGGTGGTTGCCCCGATCAGGGTGAATTGAGGCAGGTCGAGTCTGATCGATTGGGCGGTAGGGCCCTTGCCGAGGACGATGTCGAGTTGGAAATCCTCCATCGCCGGGTAGAGGACCTCTTCGACCGCCCGGGGAAGACGATGGATCTCGTCGATGAAGAAGACATCGCCGACATCGAGATTGGAGAGGATGGCGGCCAGGTCACCGGGCCGGTCGAGGGCGGGCCCGGAGGTGATCCTCATTTTGACGTCGAGCTCGTGAGCGATGACACCGGCGAGGGTGGTCTTGCCCAATCCGGGGGGGCCGGAGAAGAGGACATGGTCGAGCGGCCGATTCTCTTTGAGCGCCGCCTCCAGGGATATGCGGAGACGCTCCCGGACCTTATTCTGGCCAACGAATTCGTCGAGTCGCTTCGGCCGGAGGGTGATCTCCTCCTCAGATTCGATCGTGGGGTTGAGCAGGCTGTCCTCACGCATCGCTATCGCCTGCCCAGTGCCCGAAGCGCGGTCTTGATCTGCACCTCGATCGCCGACCCCGGATCGAGCTCATTCATGACCCCGTTGATCTCCTCGGTCGAATAGCCCAGGCCCTCGAGAGCCTGGCGAACCGTGACGGTATTAGGTGAGCCGACCACGTCGGCGTCGAACCCGGCCAGCTTCGGCGCCAACTCGAGCACGATCTTCTGTGCGCCCCTCTTTCCCACACCAGGGACAACAGTGAGGGCGTCGGCATCCTCGGTGACGATGGAACGAACGATCTCCTGATGGGTCATCGTGCCTGAAATGGCCAAGGCCAGCTTCGGCCCAACGCCTCCTGCGGTCAGAAGGACCCGGAACAGGTCCCGATCGGCCTCGGAGCCGAACCCGTACAGACTCATCTCGTCCTCACGCACGTGGGTGTGGGTGTGTACGACGACTTCCTCACCCACTCCAGGGAGTGCGCCATGACTTCGGGGGGTCATCGTCACCTCGTAACCGACTCCCCCCACCTCGATGCAGGCGACGTCACCACGTCGGGAGACGAGGACTCCGCGTAGCCGGCCGATCATCGGCTCATCTCGAGCGGTGCGGCACGGAGATGACAGAGGGCGATGGCCAGGGCATCGGCAGCATCGGCCGGTTTGGGCGGCTCGGCGAGTCGGAGGAGACGGGCCACCATCTGCTGGATCTGGGCCTTGGATGCCGCACCGTCACCGGTGATCGCCGACTTCACCGCAGTCGGCACATACTCCGAGACCGTGAGCCCGGCGCGGGCGGCAGCAAGCAAGGCGACTCCCGAAGCACGGCCGACGGAGATTGCGGTCTGCAGATTGCGATTGGTGAACACCGTCTCCAGGGCGACAGCATCGGGCTTGGCGTCTTCGATCACCTGGGTCAGACCGACGAACAGCTCTGCCAGTCGATCAGCCATCGATGCCTCGGTGTCGGTTCGGATCACACCGGCGAAGACCGCCGTCGGCGGATGCCCGCTTTCGACTACCCCGTATCCGGTGGCGGACAACCCGGGGTCGATTCCCAGTACGAACATATGTTTGGTGAGGTTAGGCGGGACTGGGGCAGATTTGAAGGCATGTTGCGATCATGGAATTGGCGGCCATGAACCAGTGCAGGCAGATCCGAGGACTGGAACAGTCGATCCGGGAGGTGATGCCACCAGTCGGATGGGCGCTCATCGACCAGATCCACGGCT
>CAZRID010000479.1:0-2186 GCA_964600055.1 uncultured Acidimicrobiaceae bacterium | reverse complement strand
GTCGCTGTGCCATACCGACAGCCTCGCCGGCAGAAATACCCAAGCTCCGTGGGCGCGTCGTTGTGCCGCATTTGTGCCGCGCCACCAGCCAGAGCGTGCGAGTTGACGCAAGACGATGCGAGACGCAGACAGATAGCGGGAAGGAGTGTTTCCTAGGATTTACCTGGGTGTTTGAGTATTGCTTCTGGTGGAAGCTTGGTGGTCAGGGACGGCGTCGATCCGTCGACCTCCGGTTTTTGAGACCGACGGTCTTAGTTCGTTGACCTGGGGAAACGCGTGGAATCGTGCACGCTGTGCCCCCTGCCTCTAGGTCCTCCTCGAAGAGTCCGCCGTAGATGTCAAGAGTGACCTTGCCGGAGGCGTGCCCTAGTGCTCTCTGGACTGCCTTGATAGATGCGCCGGAGGCGATCATGAGACTTGCAGCCGTGTCGCGGAGATCGTGGGGCACGAGGTCGCTGGGAAGTCCCGCCTCGGCAATGGCTGGCGACCACACGCGATTTCTGGAAGTTGGGACCACGAAGTGGACCGCCACGGGGGGCGGTGAAGACCAGGTCTTCGTTCGTCATGCTGTCCAGCCGGTACGAGCTCGTCTATTACAAATCGGGGAAGGATCACCGTTCGGGTTTCATGGGTCTTGGGTTTGCCCCACTCCAGCCGTCCTCCAACCTCGGTGGCTGACTCTTCGACGCGTACACGTCGGTGCTCTGGCTCTACGTGCTGACGTCGTAGAGCAACTGCCTCTCCCCGGGGTTGGAGGCGCTGTGGCCACATCGTTGGTCGTAGCCGGCCCATCGCCACCGTGTCCCACACCGTCGCCGGGAAGGATGGGTCGGGCTGGGCGGCTTGGGGCAGGTAGCCGATGCGATGTCTCACCTCTCGGGGCTGTCCTACCAGGACTCGTACGGTCCCCCGGCTGGGTTGGAGGAGACCAAGGATGATCCGCAGGACCGTGGTCTTCCCCCCTCCGTTGGGACCGACCAAGGCCAGCACCTGTCCCTCGGGGACGTCGAGGCTCACGTCTTCCAGCACTGGACTGTGGTCATAGCCGGCCCACACTCCCTGGAGCTTCACCACCGATTCCGGCTGTACCCGGTCAGGAGTTGTCATCGCCCAGCGCTCCCGCCATCGTCTCGGTCACGTGGACCAGATTGGCCGCCCACTCCTCGGCCAGCGGGTCGATGAGTAATACCTCCCCTTCGATCTCCTCGGCCACTCGGCGGCCTCGGTCGAGAACTCGGGCTGCGCGAAAACCACCCGAATCCCCTCCCGCTGGGCGGTCGCCACGAGCCCCGCCAGCTCGGCGGCACTCGGTTCCTGACCGCCGACTTCGATGGGGATCATCTCCAGTGAGTAATCCTCGGCGAAGTACGCCCAGGATGGATGGGTCAACAACGAAGGCTTGGCCGGCGTGGGGAGCCAGCATCTCAGCGATCCGGAAATCCAACGCTTCGACCTCCTTTTCGAACCGCTCCAGGTTGGCCCGGTACTCGGCCTCGTGATCGGCGTCCAGTTCGATCAGGGCCAGCGCGATGTTCTGTGCTTGTATCGCCACCCGGCGGGGAGAGAGCCAGATGTGGGGGTCGACCACCCCGTTGGGGAAGGACCGGAGTTCAATACCTGGGGTGGAGTCCGCCATCAGCATGTCAGGGTTGGCAGCAGTGATCCGGTCCAGCCACGCCGCCTCGAAGGGAACCCCGACACTCACGTAGCAGTCGCTGTCGGACAGTGCTCGCATCTGGGAGGATTTGGGTTCGTAGGTGGCAGGGTTGGCTCCCGGCTCCACCATGACGTTGACCGAAACCAGGCCTTGGCCCACCTCTTGGACGAAATAGGCCTGGGGGAGTATCGAAACGGTGACTATCAGCCGCCCGTCGCCGTCCTCGGCTCCTTGCTCGCAAGCCACAACGACCAATGAGACAAGTACCAGGATGATGCCCGCCTTTAGTGACCAAGAACCATGAGGATGCCATATCCAAGGACTGGGACGGTCCCGGTTCACGTGCCGTGCTCTTTCAGGCAATCCTCCACCGCCTGCGGCAGAGGGCTCAAGGGGTTCTCGCAGAGGAGCATGGTGATGCCTTCGAACCCGGCACCGCCTTTCTCCGCCACCGACGGGGTAGGGGAGGGGGTGCTCATCCTTTCACCACCCCCACCGGGCGGAGGCGGGCCACCAGGCCAGCCAGGCC
>CAZRID010000478.1:0-2188 GCA_964600055.1 uncultured Acidimicrobiaceae bacterium | reverse complement strand
CGAGTATCCGGTGCCGAAGTCGTCGACCGCGATCCGGACGCCGAGGCCCCGCAGTCCATCCAACGCCCGGATGCTCGATTCCGGGTTCCCCATGAGGAACGTCTCGGTGATCTCCAGCACGAGGTTCGAGGGATCGAGCCCCGTGGTCGTGAGGGCCTCGTCTACGGTGTCTACCAGGTCGACCTCGTGGAGCTGGCGCACGGACAGGTTGACGCTGATCGAGAGGGCGAGTCCGGTCGCCTCCTGGAGCAGTTTCGTCTGGCGGGCAGCTTCCTGGAGCACCCATGCACCGAGGGGGACGATCACCCCGGATTCTTCCGCCAGTGGGATGAAGTCGTCGGGGGCCACCATGCCCCGGTGGGGGTGGTCCCATCGGACCAACGCCTCGAGGCCGATGACCTCGTGGGAATCGAGCGAGACGATCGGCTGGTAATGGAGGACGAACTCGTGATTCTCGACCGCCTGCCGGAGCTCCGTCTTCAGCTTGAGACGTCTCACAGCGGTGGAGCGCATCTCTGGCCCGCACAGCGCGAACCCACTCTCCCCGGTTGCTTTCACCGTGTACATCGCGATGTCCGCGTCGCGAAGGAGTTCATCGGCCGTGTGTGTTCCTTCGGCGGTTGCAACCCCCATGCTCACCCTCGTTACGACCTCGACCGAGTCCAACACGATCGGGGTCTCGAGCGCTGCATGGATCCGTTCCGCGACCTGAACAGCGTAAGTTCCGTTCTGGACGAGGATCGCGAACTCATCACCGCCGAAGCGAGCGACGGTGTCCTCGGAACGCACCAGGGACTCGAGCAACCTCGCCACCGCCACGAGGAGCTCATCTCCGATGACGTGCCCCAGTGTGTCGTTGACGGACTTGAAGTCGTCCAGGTCCATGAAGACCACCGACACCGGGTCTGCTTGCCGGAGGGCATCGATCAGACGGTCGCGGAACAGGCCCCGGTTGGCCAGATCGGTCAGCGGATCGTGGAACGCCTTGTACTCGATCTCGAGCTCGAGTTTCTTCTGCTCGGTGATGTCCTGGCTGGTCCCGACCATCCGGCCCTTGCCATCGGCGTCGTAGGTGGCGGAACCGATGATGCGTATCACCCGGGTCTCTCCACTCGGGCGGATGATGCGGCATTCCCGTTCCGACTTGGGAGTGAAGCCCTCCTTGATCTCTGCGATCAGGCCTCTGAAGCTCCCGAGGTCGTCGGGGTGGAGGTGTTCGGTGAAGGATCCAGGGCCGGGCGTCCGGGTGCCGGGCTCGATGCCAAAGATCCTGCACAGTTCTTCGGACCACCAAACGACACCCGTATCCATGTCCCATTCCCAGCTTCCGATGCGGGCGATCTCCTGGGCTTCGGCGAGGTCCTTGTTGGCCTTCTCCAGAGCACCGCGCGCCGACCGTTCCCGACTGATGGCGTCTTCGTTCAACCTCCACGCGGTCAGGCAGGCGACGCTCTCCGCCGCGATGAAGGCGGCGTGGATCGATGCCCACTTCCACGGATGCGCGATCGCGTCGGGGTGGTTGTAGACGCCTTCCGGGCTGATCGCTCCGGCGATGCCGTGATGGAGGAGAACGAATCCGATCGCGCACGCGAACGGGAGCCATGACTGATAGAGGGTCGCGATCGCGACGACCACGAAGTAGTGGAAGTGCATCTCGATCAGCCCGCCGGAGAAGTGCGTGAGGAGCGCCGAGGAGACCGTCAAGCCGAGGGTTGCGAGGACCGAGCGAGCCGGGTTGGTGACCGTCCTCATGCTGGCTCCGACCGCGAACCCGACGACGACGAGTGACTCGAGGCTCGAATGGATCAGTCCGCGGCCGTTAGCCGCGCCGAAGAAGGGGAGGACCACGACGTGGAGCCACAGGATGCCGACGATCACCGCGTGGCGCCGCCGCCAGCTCGCTTCGGAGAGGTAGTTACCTTCCGGGGTCACGTGTCGGATCCAGGAAACCGCCCTCGCGAATGCGTCCGAGGCCTCGGGGAAGAGGTCGGCGTTCGGCCCGGCCATCGTTCCCGAGGGGGCCGAGGGGTTCTCGTTTGTAGAGGGAGGAGTTTTCAGGGCTCGTCCTTCTTTGTACCGAGGGGCGGGGGATAGGATGGTTATGCACCTATTCGGCAGGTTGGGCCCCGTCCTTTACCCCCCGCCGGAGCCCTGGATCCCAAGTCCCACGGCGCTCTTATGCTCCTAC
>CAZRID010000477.1:0-2192 GCA_964600055.1 uncultured Acidimicrobiaceae bacterium | reverse complement strand
GGGCCTGTAACAGTGGGCGCAGGGATACGCCACTAGACGCCGTGCTCTGCGAATAGATACCACCTAGGGGCAAGGGGATGCTTCATCCATCCCTGAGCCCCACCTATCTCGATGAAGGAGATACAGCCATGACATACAACACCGCCTATCACGTTGATGGCGACAGGAAGCGATACAGGCGCGAGTACTACTTGCGCAACAGGGGGCCTGTACGAGTCACTAGGGATAGAGCGTGCACTACAGATGGGTGCACCACCCTTACTGGGTACAGCAATAGAACTGGCCTGTGTAGCACGCACTACGTGGCCCCCCGCAGTGATGCACCTGAGTACCACGCCGCACACGGCAGGCTCTACAGGGCACGAGGCAAGGCTTCTTCCCACCAGTGCGTAGCGTGTGGTAAGCAAGCCAATGAGTGGGCGTACCAACACAACGATCCCAACGAACTCATCAGCAAGCATGAGAGCAGGGCCTACTCCCTCGACCTATCGAGGTACGAGCCCATGTGCCACGCCTGCCACGTGATTCTGGACCGCAGAACTTCGGCGAACTGAGCCGCCCCTAACCCCGGTCCTCCGACACATACGCTTAGAACGAGCTTCCCCCATGCCCCCAGCCGTCACGCCGGCGCGTGTCGGCAACCGCAACGCCCGCAAGAAGGTGCTCCGCACCGATCCAGCTCCATGGGACTCCTGGAAGGGACTGACCCGAGCCGGCCGTTGCATCAAGTTCATCGAGACTCAATGCGTCCTGCCCAAGGGCTACGGCGCCGGCAAGCCCATGAAGCTTGCCAAGTTTCAGAAGCGATGGCTCCGCCGCGTCCTCGCCGCTGGCGTCCGCTCCGCCGCTCTGTCTCTCCCCCGCGGTAACGGCAAGTCAACGCTCCTGGCCGGCATCGCCCTGTGGGCCGTCTTCGATTCCGCCGCGTTTCGCTCCGGGGCACCACAGGTGCCCATCGTCGCGACCACGTTGCGGCAGGCGGTGCGCAGCGTGTACGGCGTAGCGCTCGCCATGGTCGCCGTGAATCCCGAGATGGCCGATCGCTCCCTGACCTACTCGGCGATCGGTGACACGCGGCTCGCGGTGCCATCGAACGGTGGTGAGATGTTCCCGATCAGCCATGACGTCGACGGCCTACAGGGCTTGGACCCGTCCCTCGCGGTGTGTGATGAGATCGGATTTCAACCTCAAGACTCTTGGGACGCCTTGCTGCTCGCGTCGGGTAAGCGGCCCGGATCGCTCGTGGTGGGTATCGGCACCCCTGGCATCGACCGCTCCAGTGCTCTGTTCGCTCTTCGCAGTCTGGTCAAGGAAGGCGGCACCCTTCCGGGCTTCCTCTACACCGAGTACGCCGCCGACCCCGGTTGCGCGACCGATGATGAAGCTCAGTGGCGCAAGGCCAACCCGGCTCTTGCCGAAGGCTTCATGGACATCAGCGCGCTGCGCATGGCGCGAGCCATCACCCCTTCCGGCCGGTTCCGAATCTTCCGGCTGGGCCAGTGGGTGGACGGTGTGCAGAGCTGGCTCGGTGAGGACGGCTCAGCCGTCTGGGATTCCCTGGAGGACTCCTACAGGCTAGTCCCCGGTGCACCGACATGGGCCGGTGTGGACGTGGGTATCAAGCGCGACAGCAGCGCCATCGTGCTGGTGCAGTACCGGCCGGATGGTCGACTGCATGCGCACTGCCGCCTGTGGGTACCGACGAAGGAAGAGCCGGTTGACGTGACCGACCTCATGGGCTACCTGCGCACCGTCTGCAAGACGTATCAGGTGGGTGCCATCAGCTTCGACCCGCGCCTATTCGACATCGCAGCCAAGACGCTTTACGACGAAGGGCTCCCAATGGTGGAGATCCCCCAGAGCGTCGAGCGCATGACGCCGGTCATTGGCCATACCTACGAGCTCGTGATGAGCGACCCGCCTGGCATCAGCCATGACCGCGATGAGGCGTTCGCTACCCAAGTCCTGAACGCCGTCATCCGTCTCAATGAGCGCGGATTCACGTTGGCAAAGTCAAAGTCCCGCGGTCGCATCGACGCCGCTATCGCCCTGTCCCTGGCCGTCGACCGTGCGACACACAAGAAAGCACCGCGCATCCGACCGCCGCTTTTGATCCTCCCTCTCGCTAGTTAGGAGCCAACCCCCTTGGGTTTCCTTGACGCTCTATTCGGCACACAACCAAAAGACGAGGT
>CAZRID010000476.1:0-2195 GCA_964600055.1 uncultured Acidimicrobiaceae bacterium | reverse complement strand
AACGTGGGCTCAGGGAAGCCACCACACCTCTTCATCCTCCTAAATGGAGGATGTTTTCATGAGAAGGATCACGCTGATCCTGGCGCTGCTGCTTGCGACTGCCGCCTGCGGCTCGAATGACGGACTGACCACCACAATCGGCGAGCCGACGAACTCGACCTTGGTGACGACCACGACACCCGAGGACACCACGAACACGGGGAGCGCCGACTTCCCGGTGACGGTCACAGCCGCCAACGGTGAGGTCACCGTCGAGCAGCGCCCGCAACGGATCGTCTCGCTTTCGCCTACGGCGACTGAGGTCTTGTTCGCCATTGGCGCCGGGGCGCAGGTGGTGGCGGTCGACGAGTTCTCCACGTACCCCGAGGAGGCGCCGGTGACCGACCTATCCGGATTCGAGCCCAACGTCGAGGCCGTGGCCGCCCTCGACCCGGACCTGGTGGTGGTCTCCGACGACCTCAATGACATCATCTCCGCCCTAACCGCCATTCAGATCCCGGTCATTCACCAGCCCGCAGCCGTCATCCTCGACGACACCTATTCCCAGATCGAGCAGCTGGGTGCCGTGACCGGGAATCTCGGGGGTGCGGCCGACCTGGTGGCCACGATGCAGACCGAGATAGATGAGCTTTCCGGCTCCGTCCCCGATCCGGGCGAGCCGCTCACCTATTACCACGAGCTGGATGGGTTCTTCTTCACCGTTACCTCGCAGACCTTCATCGGCCAGATCTATGGTCTGGCCGGGCTGGAGAACATCGCCGACGCAGCCGAAGGGGCCGACACCTTCTATCCCCAACTGTCGGCGGAATACATCATCGACGCCGACCCCGATCTGATCTTCCTCGCCGACACCAAGTGTTGCGGGGAATCTGCCGACACCGTCGCCGCCCGCCCCGGCTGGGACCAGCTCACAGCCGTGACCAGTGGTGGTGTCGTCGCGCTCGACGATGACATCGCCTCCCGCTGGGGGCCCCGGGTCGTCGACTTCCTCGAGACTGTCGTCGAGGCGGTCCTGGAGCTGGAGCCGACCGGGTCGTGACGAGCACCCGGCCTGCGGCGGATGTACGGACCACGAAGGTGGGTCTCCGACTGCTGATCGTTGTGCTCGGAGCTGTCGTCGTCAGCGGACTGCTCGGGATTCTCGTTGGTGCGGTGGAGCTCTCGTTCGGCGCCGTGCTCGCCGAGCTCGCCGACCGAATTCCCGGGGTGGATGTGAGCTCTGGCCTATCGGAGCGGGAAGCGGCCATCCTCTGGGAGCTTCGGGTTCCCCGCGTGGTGCTGGCCGGTCTGGTGGGCGGGATGTTGGCGATGGCCGGTGCCGCCTTTCAGGGGGTCTTCCGCAATCCGCTGGCCGACCCCTATCTGTTGGGCGTCGCCGCCGGCGCCGGTCTGGGAGCAACTCTCGCCATCGCATACTTCCCGGACCAGGCCCAGTGGCCGGTGAGCCCGCTTCCGTTGGCCGCCTTTGCCGGTGCGGTGCTGGGGGTGGCTGTGACCTATGTCCTGGGCCGTTCGGCGACCAGGGCCTATGCCGCCGCAACTCTGATCCTGGCCGGGGTAGCCGTGGCAGCATTCCTCACCGCCACCCAGACCTTCATTCAACAGCAGAACTCGGACACGTTCCGCGAGGTTTATGCCTGGATTCTCGGTGCCCTGGGCACGGTTGGTTGGAGTGAGGTGACCCTGATCCTTCCCTATGTGATCCTCAGTGGCCTCGGGCTCCTCCTCTACCGCCGCCTCCTCGATGTGATGGGCGTCGGCGACGAGGAAGCCGACAGTGTCGGCATCCGGTCGGCCCGGGTCCGATTGGCCGTGGTCGCCGCCGCCACTTTGGGCACCGCCGCCGCGGTGGCGGTGAGCGGTCTCATCGGCTTTGTCGGCATCATCGTGCCTCATGCCATCCGGCTCGTTCTTGGATCGAGCTATCGACTCATCCTTCCCCTCTCCCTCGGCTTCGGCGCTGCCTTCCTGATCCTGGCCGACCTGATCGCCCGATCGGTGCTGGCGCCGGCCGAGATCCCGATCGGGGTGGTCACCGCCTTCTTCGGGGCCCCTTTCTTCCTCCTGGTGCTGTCCCGGGCGCGGAGAACGGCGTGAGCGACCTCCGGCTGACCGACGTGGCCGTCGCCTACAACGGGAACAGGGTGGTCGACGGGGTCGATGTCAGCATCCCGGCGCGGACCTGGGTGGGGCTG
>CAZRID010000475.1:0-2197 GCA_964600055.1 uncultured Acidimicrobiaceae bacterium | reverse complement strand
CGACTTTCGTCGAGTGGGTTTCTCCGGCCCGCCCTCCGAACCGGACGTGCGACTTTCACCGCATCCGGCTCTCCACGTGTTCATGCCGCTGGGGCGGGTGATCCTGGTGTCGTTGCGTTCGACCATGGTGTTGGGATGCGGGTGCCCCGGAACCGGTAACGCTCAATGGCGACCGTGTAGGGCCGGAACATGTCGATCCCTCCGTCGCTGATCCTCCAACCGGGGAGGTGGCGACGGACCAGGGTGTGCGTATTCAGTCCCGGGTGTCGTTTGCGGAGCCAGCCGACGATGCGCCAGAAGGCGTAGTGGTCGACGTAGTTGAAGCTCCGCTTGGACACACCGTGACGGAAGTAGTTGCACCATCCCCGCAGCGTCGGGTTCAACCGGCGCAGCAGGTCAGCGAGCGTTCGATGCTTTGCCCTACGGGTGAGCGATCGGACCTTGTCGACCACGGAGGCGAGCGCCTTCTTGGACGGGTAGGTGTAGACCGCTCGCTTGCCGCTTCGGCCTCGCCAGGCGCGGCGCTGGATGCGCCAGCCGAGGAAGTCGAACCCCTCGTCGATGTGGCAGACCCTCGTCTTCTCTTCCGACAGGTAAAGGCCCATCGGCGCGAGCACCGCGGCCACTTCATCCCACAGCGCGTCGGCGTCGTCGCGGGTTCCGGCGACCATGACCACGAAGTCATCCGCGTAGCGGATGAGCCTCATGGCCGGGACTCCGGCGCGGCGACGCTTGGCGCGTGTCCATTCCGGGCCGAGTGCTTCCCACTTCGCGGTGAAGTGCTCGTCCAGAACGGACAGGGCGATGTTGGCCAACAGCGGTGAGAGGATCCCGCCTTGGGGTGTGCCGGTGATCGTCTCGCGGTCCCGGCCCTCTTCGGTGAGGATCCCGGCCCGCAAGAACGCCTTCACCCAACCCAGGACACGCTTGTCCCCGATCCGATGTCGCACACGGCTCATGAGAGCGGTGTGATCGATCTCCTCGAAGCACGCCTTGATGTCCGCCTCGAACACCCAGCCGTAGTTGCGGTTGGGTGAGGCGAGGTAGTGGATCTCAGCGATGGCGTCCTGCGCTCGGCGCTTCGGGCGGAAGCCATAGGAACATGGCTTGAAGTCCGCCTCGAAGATCGGCTCGAGCACCAACTTCAACGAGGCTTGCACGACCCGGTCAGCGGTCGTAGGGATCCCGAGACGGCGGAGCTTGCCCGACGCCTTCGGGATCGTCTTCTCCCGCACCCGCTGAGGAACGAACCGACCCGCCTTGAGATCATCTCGCAGCCAGCCGAGCAGTTCTCCAGCACCGAACACGATGGAGCGAGGTGCCACTCCGTCGACGCCGGCGGTTCGTGCGCCCTTGTTGCCCCGCACCCGAGCCCACGCCACAACGAGGAACGCCGGGTCATAGACGAGGTTGGCGAGGTCATCGAAACGACGGCCAGGATCGGCCATCGCCCATTGGTGCAGCTTCGTCTGCATCGCGAGTACCCGGTGCTCGGCCTCGTCGAGGTCGGGCCACGGAGCGCCGATGTTCACCGGCGTCCTTCTCGCTTCGCGTTGATGCTGCGAACACGCTGGACCCCTTCGCCATGTGACCGGCTTTCCCGGTCTCGGACTACTACGGGTCCTCCGTCCCATCCCAACGGCATCAACCGGCGATGGGTCTTCCCGCCGACCAGCAGGCGGCTGGCCGGGGAGGGGACCATCGGGATGGTTCCCACGTTCACTCTCGAACCGTTCGACGGGGTCGGCGCCCAGCTATGCCCCTGCAACCTCGCCACGACTACGCCGCAGGCATTCATCGTGGCCTCCCGACCGGCGACATCAACCAGCCAAAGAGTTCCCCGCTCGACACCATCGTCGTGCGGGTGCGCGTTGCGACCCAGCCCTGATCCGCCAGGTTCGAGCTGGTGGTCTCGTCTTGAGGAGCGTTCAGCCGCTGGTTCCTCACGTACGCCTTTCCGTCTCGCTTGCCGGACCCGGGCCATCTGGCAGTGCTGGCCCGTCCCGTCGTTGTCAGGGCTGCTGTCCACCCTCCCCCTCATCCCAGGGATCAGGCTGCCCTCAGCTTCGATGCGCTCGCTGCGACGAGCACATGGCGGTGTCCTTTCACCACCGCACGGTTCAAGAACGCCTCGTGGCGCTCGATGTCGGTGACCCAGAGCTGATCAGGTTCAGACCGCACGAACGATCGCTCGACG
>CAZRID010000474.1:0-2221 GCA_964600055.1 uncultured Acidimicrobiaceae bacterium | reverse complement strand
ACCGAGTGAGTCAGCGAAACTTCAATAGCCCCGAGGAGCGACTCGGTGTCGTGAGGAAACTGATCATCGAGCGTGGCGCAGTTCGGATCGACGACCTGGCCCTCGACTTTGGTGTGAGCGAGATGACGATTCGTCGCGACCTCGATGAGCTGGAGACGTTGGGAGTGGCACGTAGGGTGCGGGGTGGGGCAATCGCTCTGGGCCCCGAGCCTTTTGCACAGCGGCATCGTCACAACGCGCGGGCCAAGGCTCGCATCGCCGAGAAGCTCGTTCCGCTCATCCCTTCCAGTGGGACCGTGGCAATCGATGCTTCAACAACCATCCATCGGTTGGCCGCCACGATCGAAACGGCGAGAGACCTGGTTGTGGTCACCAATGGGCTCGACACGTTTCATGCGCTGTCCGGCAAGCCGGGGATCATGACGTCGTTGACCGGCGGAACCCAGGAGCCCCGGACCGGGAGCCTGGTCGGTCCGATGGCGGTGCGGGCCGCTCAGTCCTTCCTCTACGACGTCTTCGTGTGCTCAGCCGCGGCGCTGGATCACGAGGTCGGCTCTTCGGAGGCAAGTCTCGCCGAGTCGGAGGTGAAGCGAGCGTTCAGCCAGACCAGCAGTCGGATCATCCTTGCCGTCGATCACAGCAAGCTGGGCACCCGTGCCCAGGCACGGATGTTCGACCTCGAGCATGTTGATCTGCTGATCAGCGACCTCGATCCGAACGACCCCCGGCTCGACGACTACAGAGACCAGGTGGAGTTGGCGTGAGCGAGGATGAGGAGTGAGGCGTGTCGGTTTCATCCTCAAGGTCAAGGAAGACCTGATCGAGGAGTACAAGCAGAGGCACGAAGAGGTTTGGCCCGAGATGCTCGCAGCCCTGAGCCGGACCGGATGGCGCAACTACTCCCTGTTCATGAAAAGCGATGGGACGCTCTTCGGCTACTTCGAGACACCAATGTCTTTCAGCGACGCGCTTGACGGGATGTCACGCGAGCAGGTCAACGATCGGTGGCAGCATGCGATGGCGCCCTTCTTCGAGGGCATCGGTCAGGCCGACCAGATGATGGAAGAACTGGTCGAGGTGTTTCACCTCGACTGAATCCAGGACCGTCCAGCATCGACCTCAGGGTCGAGAGGTGAACACTTTCACCCCTCGATGATGAAGAGATGCCAGGGCTCGGGAACCCCCTTCAACGGGTGGCTCCCGGCGTCGATGAAGCCGAATCCGGCACCTGCCACCAGATCCTTCACCGTGCGGGACACCATGACTCTGCCGGGCTGGGCGAGGGCCATGATGCGGGCGGCGATGTGGACGCCGAGTCCGCCGATGTCGTCGCCAATCTGCTCGATCTCACCGGTGTGCAGTCCAGCACGGATCTCGATCCCCAAACCACGCAGGGCATCTCGAATCGGCCATGGCGGAGCGGATGGCTCGGGCCGGCCCGTCGAAGGTCGCCACGAGGCCATCGCCCGTTGTTTTGACCAGCCGACCCTGGTACCGGGCAAGCTGACGGCGGGTTACGAGGTCATGAAGTTGGAGCAGCTCCTTCCAGCGACTGTCGCCCATCTCGGCTGCCTGCTCGGTGGACCCGACGATGTCGGTGAAGAGCACGGTGGCCAGCATCCGGTCCGAATCTGCACTGCCACCGCTTCCGGTCAGAAACTCCTCCACCTCGTCGACGAGGCCGTCCACGTCGCCGAAACCGAGCCCGTAATCGGAACCTGGGAGTTCTACGAAGCGGGCCCCGTTGATGTGCTCCGCGAGAAAGCGGCCGTTCTCCGAGGCCACCAAGGCGTTGTCCCGCCGGTGCAGCACCAGAGTCGGTGCCTGGATCGCCGGGAGGGCGGCTCGGACGTCGATTTGGAAGAGGGTGCGGAGCACTTCAGCGGCTGTAGCCGGGCTGGCCGCCATGCGCAGGAAACGGGCCCACGCCTCTTGGCCGCTCTCGTCGCCTCTTCCAGGCTGTGGAAATGAATGAGCTGTCGGGGCCCGAGGGAGTCGTCGCCGCTGCCGAAGCTGCAGCCGAAGAACCCGGCGCGATTGTCGCCGACCTCGATTCGCCGACAGGTGCCGTGGCTCGCGTAGTGCTCAGCGCAGATGGTGAGGGATTTCTGGTCCCGGCCGATCTGGAGGCCCTGGGGGAGGACCGCACCTATCAGTTATGGGTGATCACCCCGGATGAGTTGGCGATCTCGGCGGGAGGTCTAGGGAACGAGCCAGCTCC
>CAZRID010000473.1:0-2239 GCA_964600055.1 uncultured Acidimicrobiaceae bacterium | reverse complement strand
CAGACCCCCCTCCCCGGCTGCGCCGGTACCCCCACCAACGCTCGCTGTCGCTCGCTGGGGGGAGAAACGTCCTTCAGACACGCTCGATGACCGTGCTGATCCCCTGGCCGACACCGATGCACATGGTGGCCAGACCGTACCGGGCGTTGCGCCGCCTGAGCTCGTGGGCGAGCGTGGTGAGGATGCGCGCCCCGGAGGCCCCCAGTGGGTGCCCGATCGCAATCGCCCCACCGTTGACATTGACCCGGTCCGGGTCGAGCTCGAGAAGTTTCAGGCTTGCCACGGCCTGGGCGGCGAACGCCTCATTGATCTCAACTACATCGAGGTCATCGGGGCCGAGACCGGCCCGGGCCAGCGCCTTTTCCGACGCCGGGACCGGGCCAATCCCCATCACGTCGGGGTGGACTCCGGCGGCGGCCGAGGACACGAGGCGCGCCATCGGAGTGAGCCCGTGATCCTTCAGCCCGGCTTCGGTGGCGAGGAGCAGGGCGGCCGCGCCGTCGTTCATCGGTGACGAGTTGCCCGCGGTCACCGTCCCCTCCTCCTTGAATACAGAGGGGAGCCCGGCCAGAACCTCCATCGAGGTGTCGGCGCGGGGCCCCTCATCGCTATCGATGGTCACCGAGTGTCGGCGTCGAGCGTCGGTGTGGGCTTCTATGGGCTCGATCTCGTCGTCGAACCGACCGGCCTCGACCGCCGCCAGGGCCAACTGATGGCTGCGGAGGGCGAAGGCGTCCTGATCCTCACGGCTGATGTCGTACTTGGCGGCCACCACCTCGGCGGTCATCCCGAGGGTGATCGGCGGATACAACTCCTTCATCCTCGGATTGACCAGACGCCAGCCGAGAACGGTGTCGGCGGCCTCGGGAAAGCCAGTGGCGAAAGGCCGATCGCCTTTCATCATCACGTAGGGGGAGCGAGTCATCGACTCCGATCCGCCGGCGATCACTACATCACCCCACCCGGCCGCCAAGGCGTGCGAACCGGAGATCACCGCCTGCATTCCCGACCCGCAGAGCCGGTTCACGGTTGCTCCCGGGATCTCGATGGGGAGACCAGCGAGAAGTCCCGCCATCCGGGCCAGGTTGCGATTGTCCTCCCCGGCCTGGTTGGCCGCACCCCAATAGACGTCCTCGATGGCCATGGGGTCGAGGTTCGATTGTCGTCTCAGCAGCCCTGAGATCGCATGTGCAGCCAGGTCGTCGGGTCGGACATTGGCCAACTGACCGCCCAGCTTTCCCATCGGTGTCCGACAGGCATCGACGATGTAGATATCACGCGTCATTCTCGGTCCGTTCACATTCTTGCCAACTCAGCCGGGTCGATTGGGGGGAACCCCTATTTCTCCTGAAACCTTTTCACCCTACGTTGACGTCAAAGAAGACAGAAATGTACGAGCCACGCAGAAACCCCACTTCTCTAGCCGCCTACACCCCGGCAGCACTGCTCGTTCTCTACGTCTTGATTCGCCTGATCTTCTGAGAGTTATCTCCTGACCACTGGTGGCCCGTCGCCCAAATAGCCGCGCATCAATTGAGCGACAGACCACTAGGTTCAGCCCATGGACCGACCTGATTCTCTCCACTTCACCGAGTCCGACGAGGCGAACCGGCTCTTGGCCGGCGATGGCTTCGCCCTTCTGCTCGGAATGCTCTTCGACCAGCAGTTCCCGATGGAACGCGCCTTCTATGGCCCTCAGCTCCTGAAGGACAGACAGGGTGGGACTCTCGAGCCGGAGCAGATCGTCAACGCCGACCTCGAAGCGCTCGAGGTGGTCTTCCGTGGTCCTCCCGCAATCCATCGCTATCCGGCCTCGATGGCCAAGCGCGCCCAGGACCTGGCCCGCGTCATCGTCGAGGAGTACGACGGGAAGGCGGAGAGCCTGTGGGAGTCGGCGGAGAGCGGTGATGAGCTGCTCAGACGTCTCCAGGCCCTTCCCGGTTTCGGGGCCGAGAAATCGAGGATCTTCGTGGGTCTTCTCGGCAAGAGGTTGGGGGTGAGACCGGACGGCTGGGAGAAGAAGGCAGCGGATTGGCCTTCCATCGCCGACGTGGCGAACTTCGAGGATGTGCTGTCGCTGCGGGAGAAAAAGAAGGCGATGAAGGCTGCAAAAAACGGCTGAACCGGCTCAACCGTTCGCCGAACCATGCCGATAGAGCCTGGGTAAGGGATACGGAAGGAACCATGCATCTCTCGGGCCAGCTCTCCGATTGGAGCATCAACGACCTGCTCCAGATCA
>CAZRID010000472.1:0-2259 GCA_964600055.1 uncultured Acidimicrobiaceae bacterium | reverse complement strand
CCGTTGCCGGATCAGGTCACGGCAGAACCAGGCGAAGAAGGTGGCCCAGGTCGCTATCCCGAGGAACTTGGCCACGTCCTCGGTGATCGCTGACAAGGGGGGAGTAGGGAGACCGGCCTCCGCAGCGCCGTCGAGGATCGCGGAAAGAGCGAAGAACCCCACTGCCACCCAGAACACGGCGACGTCGGGCCTTGCCATGAGATAGCCCCACGCCGGCCGCAGCAGGAGTATCGCCACGACGCCATACGCGGCAATGGTCACCGGCGAGGGGATGCCGATGCTGTTCTTGACGGTCTCGTGGATGAGGTAGCCGTCATCGGCCCCGAGCATGAGACTTATCACGGCTCCCGCCAGCAGCAGCGCCCGCGCTCCGCCTGAGGGCTTGGTTGCCATCGTCAGAAGACACATCGCCGCCGCCGCGGCCCACAGGGCGATTCCGGTGGTGGAGAAGATGCCGGTGTACCAGGGACCGTCGAGTGTTGCACTCGGGTCCCGCAAGAGATCGGTCACTGGGACATCCCTTGCGTAGGCAAGGGCGAGTGCGATGAACATCGCTGCCAACAACGGGAACAGGACGTACAGGGTCAGCCGCTTGACCGCCCCCAGATGGTTGTGTTGATCGGCTTGCCGCTCCATAGAAACTCCTCCCAGGTCCTCCGAACAGGCTAATCGGCCAGTCTCCGGGGTCCAGGGGCTAGTCATCACTCTGCGTGGTTGTTCTTACAGCACCGTGGTGAGGGTTAAGCTGCCCATTCGCGGATTTCGGCTGTGGAAGGCCGACAAAGGACTGGCACCCAGCCAACGAGGAGGCATCAGGCCGGTGACCAGAACAACCACAGCGACGACCCCGGGTCGCCCGCGTCTCTTACCCGCCCTTATCGGTCTGGCGATGATCGTTGCCGTAGTGGTGGGCATCGCCACCCGGGCCGAGGCGGCGGATCAGACCCTCCACTCTGGGAATTACCCCAACGGGTTCACCGTCCCCGCAGGGAGCACCTGGACTTTCGATCCGAACGCCAACACCACGATCACCTCCGGAGGGAGCATTCGTGTCCTCGGGACGCTGGTGATGAAGCCTACCAACGGGAACATCACCCACACCCTCCGCTTCACCGGGATCAACGAGGGCAACTTCGTCGGCGGTGGGATGGATTTCATTGCTGGCGATGTGGGGCTTTGGGTGATGGGTGGGGGCCGGATCATCCTCCAGGGGGAGTCGAAGCCGGCCTGGTCCTACACCTACCAATCGTCGTGGGCCGGTGATGAGGTGTTGGCCGCCCCCAACTCACCGGGCAACTACAACGGTTTCACCGCGGTCAACTCGACTCCTGGCAAGAATGCTCTTGGCTACAGCGCCGAGTTGTTGAATCTGACCCGCAACGTACGGGTCGAGGGGACCCCGAGCGGTTACAGCCATGTCTTCATCCGATCGACCAAGCCATCATCGATCAAGAACGCCGCCTTCCGCTACCTGGCACCGGACCCGGCAAACGTCGCCAACGCCGATGGCGACGCCACCGGACGGTACGGGCTTCACATCCACATGTCGGGCAATGGGAGCCGTGGAACCATCGTCGACGGCCTCGTCATCCGCGACACCAAAGCCCACGCGTTCGTGCCTCATGGTTCTCATGGCATCACCTTCCACAACACGATCGCCTACAACGTCAGGGGAGAGGCGTATTGGTGGGACGAGCCGGCCGGCGGCGTGATGAACAACTCCAACGACATCCTCTGGGACCGAGCGGTGGCAGCCCGGGTCAGCATGGCTTCGGGAGGAGAAAACCATCGCATGGCTGCCTTCTTCCTCGGCGCCGGGGACAACATCGCGGTCACCAACTCGGTCGCTGTTGGGGTTCAGAACAGTGAGGGTGGCGCCGACCGCTCCGGGTATCTCTGGCCGGAGGATGCCGAGGGGACCTGGCTGTTCAAGAACAACCGGGCTCACAACAACGAGTCGAACGGGATCTTTGTCTGGCAGAACAACGAGTTGCCCCACGTCATCGACGGTTTCACCGCCTATTACAACAGTGATGCAGGTGTGGAGCACGGCGCCTACACCAACTCCTACGTCTACAAGAACCTGACCCTCCGCGGCAATGGCACGGCCGTGCACTCCCATGCTCTCGGAGAGCCTGGTGATAACGGCTTTACCGACACCCAGATCTGGTCGAACGTCAAGGCCGGCGGAGGGGCGTTGGTCATCGACGAGCACGCCCGGGAGGCGGAGCGGCCGGTGCGATTCGTGGACTGCGACTT
>CAZRID010000471.1:0-2261 GCA_964600055.1 uncultured Acidimicrobiaceae bacterium | reverse complement strand
CCAACTCAACCGATTGACATCGTCTACGACGACAACTGGCGTTTCCGATACAGCCCTCGATCGTCTCCCGGTACGAGATCAGCGATGTGCTGATCTGGAACGAGACCGGATGGCATGCCCGGTTCGAGAACTCCGGATGCTTCACCCTGCAGGCCGTCACCACCAACCTCACCTGGTATTCCCTCACCGACCCGGCCTGCCTCCAATAGCGGTCGCCCCAGGGGCGGCGACGGGCGCCGAGGACGACGACGGCAGAGGGTGGTCTGCGAAGGCGGCATGCAGCGACCATCCGCGATCAGCCTCCACGAGCCGCGATTCTCCGCACCCGACTGGCGCTGGTCACCATCAGCGGAACCCATGATCGTGAGATCTGGCTCCCCAGCGGCACGGTTCCGCCCACCGGCATGTCCCTTCTCAGTGCAACATGTGCAGATCTATCGGCGTTGCCTGGGTCGTGTCGGGTTAGGTGTCGCGGTAGAGGTCGGTGGACAGGTAGCGCAGCCCCGAGTCACAGAGGATGGTGACGACCGTGGCGTCGGGGCCGAGGCGTTCGGCGACCCGGAGGGAGGCGACGATGTTGGCGCCCGAGGACACCCCTGCGAACAGCCCTTCTTCCCGTGCGAGGCGTCGGGCCATAGCGATGGCGGAGCGGTTCGGTGTTGTTTCGGTCTGGCTGATCGCGACGCCAGTTAGTCTCGCCGATCCACACACCTCCGAACTCCCGTCAAGATCCGGAGGCTCCGTCGTCCGTGTTGCCGAAAGCTCTGGTAGCCGACCACGACTCGGCCCGCGCTGGCGTCGTACGTCGGGGCTACTTGCGGTGTTCTCTTCTTGTGTTCGCCGCCCGCTTCCGCGTGGCTCTGCGCTCAGTGTTTAAGGTCCCGTACCGGTCCCCCCGATCGGGGTCTATTGAAAGGAGACGGGCAATGGTGACTGTCGGGCTATTCGTTCCGCTGGAGGCGAAGGCGGGGAAGGAAGAAGAGGTGAAGAGCTTTCTTGAGGGAGGGCGCTCGCTGGTCGAGGAGGAGCCGGATACGACGGCATGGTTCGCGATCCGCCTGGGACCGTCGAAGTTCGCAATCTTCGACGTGTTCTCGGATGACTCGGGTCGGCAAGCGCACCTGTCGGGCAAGGTCGCCGAGGCATTGATGGCGCGGGCTGACGAACTCTTCGCTCAGCCACCGGACATCCAACAGGTCGACGTTATCGCGGCGAAACTTCCTCAGTAGCTGACGACCAGCCCTCCCCTGCAACGTGAGCTGAGGCATGTCACCAGCGGTGTTGCCGGACGACCTGCATGCCCGACGATATTCTGGAAGACCGACTCTTTCACTAGCCGACGCGCTTTACGAGAAACCCCCTGGCCCTAGCGGGTCGTGGGGTTTCATCGCGCCCGGGTCGTTGTCTCGGGGGCCTTTGGGAAGGCGTCCAAGCCCGGACAGTGGCAGCCTAGGTCTGGCTGGCTCGCCCGCCGAGATCAGGCGGTGTGCCAACTCCGGATCGGCTTCCAGGCAGAAGACCTGAGCTAGGCCCGAAATATCGATCACTCGCCGGATCTGACTCGAGCATCCCTTCAGCCAGATACGGCCCGCAACAAGTGCCGAGGCGCGGTGCAGCAGTCGCAGACCGGTCGAGTCGATAAGGGTCATCTCGGAAACGTCGACGATGAGATGGTCGGGAACGACCAGCGGGTGATCAATGACATTTTTGAGCTGATCATCCGTGGCCAAGTCGAGGTCGCCGGCCAGCTTGATGACTTCACAACAATCTGACCTGTGATTGCTGATCGCGAAAGAAGCCTCCATGGAGCTTCGTCCTTCCGACACTTCGAGAAGCGAGGCGGTGGTCCCATCCTCTATCGGTCGGAGCCGTGGGCAGGTTGAGACCTCACCCCGGACGTCATAAGAACCTGACTACATCGGAGCCTAGGGAGCCACCAAACCCGGGACAGGGGCCTAGACCTGATGTGGGTCGGGTGGGAAGGCTCGGCTCTCCCGATACATAGCTAGAGACGCCTTCGAGCGTCTGTAGACGGGTAGTTGACCGGCAAACACCGGGCTTCCGATGCCAATCCGCCTTGGAGACCGCGGTCGTCTAAGAAATATCCCGCCCCCGTGTCTCGCTTCGCGTGTCGCCACGCCTACTCGCTCGGCGAGCGACGAATCGGCTTGCACAGTCATGACGGGGACTCGTCGGCGGTTTCCGTTTTAGGCTCCCTGACCTCGGGTAGGAACACGTGGCGTGAATCGACCAAGGAGTAA
>CAZRID010000470.1:0-2266 GCA_964600055.1 uncultured Acidimicrobiaceae bacterium | reverse complement strand
GCGGGGCATCACCATCACCTCCGCCGCAACCACCTGTATCTGGCATGACCACTGGATCAACATCATCGACACTCCCGGTCACGTCGACTTCACGGTCGAGGTGGAACGTGCGCTTCGCGTCCTCGACGGGGCGGTAGCCGTCTTTGACGGTGTTGCCGGAGTCGAGCCCCAGTCTGAGACTGTCTGGCGACAGGCCGATCGGTATGGGGTACCCCGGATCTGCTTCATCAACAAGCTCGACCGCACCGGGGCCGACTTCTACTACGACGTCCAGTCGATCATCGATCGACTCGGCGCACGGCCACTGGTCATGCAACTTCCGATCGGCACCGAGGCCGACTTCACCGGTGTCATCGACCTGATCGAGATGAAGGCCCATATCTGGAAGGGCGACGACGGCAAGCACTGGGACACCACCGACATCCCTGCCGATCTCGCCGAGCGTGCGGCCGAGTACCGCGAGAAGCTTCTCGAAACCGTCGCCGAGACCTCAGAGGAGCTTCTAGAGGCCTATCTCGAGACCGGAGACCTGACCATCAAGGAGATCCAGGAAGGCGTTCGCCTCGGAACCGTCTCCGCCGACTTCACCCCGGTCTTCTGTGGCTCGGCGTTCAAGAACAAGGGTGTTCAGCTTCTGCTCGACGCCGTCGTCTCCTACTTGCCCAGCCCGGCCGACCTCCCTTCCATCACGGGCTTCAAGCCGGGGGACGAGGAAGTGGTAATCGAGCGCCAGCCCGATGACAACGAGCCCTTCTCCGCTCTCGCCTTCAAGATCATGTCCGACCCTCACGTCGGGAAGCTGACCTATTTCAGGGTGTACTCGGGACACGTCGCAAGAGGCGAGACCATCATGAACACCACGACCGGACAGAGGGAGCGTCTGGGTCGAATCCTCCGCATGCACGCCAATTCCAGGGAGGACATCGACGACATCTTCACCGGGGACATTGTGGCCGGGATCGGGTTCAAGAACACCACGACCGGTGACACACTGTCAGACCCCAGCCACCCGGTTCAGCTCGAGTCGATGGAGTTCCCCGCCCCGGTCATCTCGGTGGCGATCGAGCCCAAGACCAAGTCCGACGACGAGAGGCTCTCCGAGTCCCTGCATCGACTCTCCGAAGAGGATCCCACTTTCCTGGTCCGGACCGACGAAGAGACGGGTCAGACCATCATCTCGGGGATGGGCGAGCTGCATCTCGAGATCCTCGTCGATCGTCTTCTCCGAGAGTTCAAGGTTGACGCCACTGTTGGCAAGCCCCAGGTCGCCTATCGAGAGACCATCCGCAGGGCAATCGAGAAGGTCGAGTACAGACACGTCAAGCAGACCGGAGGCAAGGGCCAGTACGCACACGTGGTCATCAACCTCGAGCCGACCGGTCCTGGTGGTGGTTACGAGTTCGTCGACCTGATCAAGGGCGGCAAGGTGCCACGGGAGTACATCCCGTCGGTTGACGACGGCATCGAAGAGGCTCTGGAGCAGGGCATCGTCGCCGGTTACCCGCTGGTTGATGTGCGCGCGGTGCTTGTCGATGGCTCGGCTCACGACGTGGACTCGTCCGAGATGGCATTCAAGATCGCTGGTTCGATGGCGCTTCAGGAAGCCGCCCGCAAGGCCGGCGTGAAGCTTCTGGAGCCAATCATGGAGGTCGAGGTCACCACCCCCGACGACTACATGGGTGACGTGATCGGAGACCTCAACAGCCGGCGCGGCAAGGTCGAAGGCATGACGCAGCGGGGCAACAGCCAGGTGATCCGCGCCCAGGTCCCGATGTCGGAGATGTTTGGCTACGCCACCGACCTGCGCTCGAAGACCCAGGGACGCGCCAATTATTCGATGCAATTCCATTCATATCAGGACGTCCCCGACTCGATCGCCGAGGAGATCGTGGCGAGCCGGCGCGGGCAGTCCTGAGGGATCAAAGAAAAGACGACGTAGGAAACGGATAGAGGAGCCAAGGACGATGGCGAAGGCGAAGTTTGAGCGTACGAAGCCGCATGTGAATGTGGGGACGATGGGTCATATTGATCATGGGAAGACGACGTTGACGGCTGCGATTACGCGGGTGTTGGCGGAGCGGGTTGGTGGTTCGAATCAGTTGACGTCGTTTGACATGATTGATAAGGCTCCTGAGGAGCGGGAGCGTGGGATCACGATTCAGATTGCTCATGTGGAGTATGAGACGGCGGCTCGTCATTATGCGCATGTGGATATGCCGGGTCATGCTGATTACATCAAGAACATGATTACGGGTGCGGCGCAGGT
>CAZRID010000469.1:0-2267 GCA_964600055.1 uncultured Acidimicrobiaceae bacterium | reverse complement strand
AAATCTGGACGTGTAGGGCTCAGATTACGGGGAAGGATCAAGCCTCTGGTTGAACGGCCATCGCGTTTACCGTTCGGCTGATGCCCCGGCTTTTGGCCACACTTGCTCTTGTCGCCTTGTTCCTGGTCTCCAGCCCTCTCCAGGCGGCCGATGTGGACGATTTCCCCGTCTACACCGGCGACCAGTTCAAGGCCCTATATGACCATGCCGTCGACAGTGTCCTTCCCAACCTCGATCCACCGGTCGGGCGTCTGCCGGTCACCGGAGACGAGGATCTCGATGACCGGATCTGGGATATCGCTCTGGTCAGGGGCTATGTCATGCGGCCGGTTGCCGGTGAGGATCTGGGCGGCGCGGACGGGGTTCCGATGCAGCCACAGGCGGCCGCCGCCTGGACCGAGCTGAAGCAGGCGGCGAGGGAGGCGGGGTTCGGGTTCGTCGTTTCCTCGGCGTACAGGTCGCCGGCAAGTCAGGGCACCCAATTCAACTCAAAACTCCGGGGCACGTCGGACGATGCAATCGATGCCGCCCTGACCTGGTACTCCATCCCGGGCACGTCGAAGCACCACAGTGGATACGCCCTCGACTTCCGCTACCAGGACGGCACCTTCGGTGAGTTCCGGGACACACCCGACTACGCCTGGCTGGCTGCCGACAACTTCTACAACGCCAAACGATTCGGGTTCATACCGTCATACCCGGACGATGTGGCTGATCAGGGCCCGAACCCCGAGCCGTGGGAGTTCGTCTGGGTCGGGGTTGGCCTGATCCAGTGCGGAATCCCGGTCGAGATCGTCGCCAGGATGGCAGGCCCGGCCGCCGCGATTGCCGAAGAGGTGGCCGCGTGCCCCGGCAAGCTGGCCGCGGAAGACCCACACGAAGTCCTTCCCAACTGGCTGCAACGATTGCTGTCCTAATGCCGGCCGACTTTTGTCTTGCCGGCCGACTTTGCCCTCGACCCACCCTCGGTCGATGACGGCTCCTGGGTCTCACTACGTTCACAGTCTCGGGCAAACAGACGCCGGTCGGCCGGGGCTGCCGCCTCGTGACCAGCCGGGCTCTCAGCGAGGGCGAGAGGGGTTTGCTCCTACCGCCTCAGCAGATAGAACGCCGAGAAGCGGTTGGAGATCGCCTCCAGCGGCTCGAAGCTGCTGAAACCCGCTTCCTCGGCGAGGGTCTCTGCCCTCTCCCGTCCCCAGGCCGCACCGAGCCCGACGCCACCGTGGGCCAGCGACTGTGTCATGCAATGCAGGACCGAGATCCCGTAGAGCATCGCACCCCGGGGAGTCAGGTTGTTCTCCAGATAGGAGCTGGCGTTCGGCTCCATCATCAGATAGAGACCGTCCTCGGACAGCGCCTTCCGGATGCGGCGCAGACCGTCGAGGGGAGCCACGAGATCGTGGATCACATCGAAGGAGGTGATCAGGTCGAACGGAGGATCGACGGGAATCTCCTCGACGGTGTGCTCGCGGAACTCCAGGTTCGTGAGGTGACCACCTCGACTCCGGGCAACAGCGATCGAGGCTTCGGAGACGTCGAACCCGACGACGTGTGACTTCGGAAAGGCCTCAGCCGCGAGGATGGCTGCGGTCCCCGATCCGCAACCGACGTCGGCAACCCGCATCCCGGATTCCAGTGTTGCCACCAGACCGGGCACGCCAGGAAGCCAGCGGGAGACGAGAAACGCTCGCTGGGAGGGGGTGTTGCCGCGGTCGATCCCGGTGATGATGTCCCGTCCGAAGTCCTCGAAAGCAACTCCGCCGCCGTTCACCGTTGCGCCGGCGATTCCATCGAGCTCTGCCATCAAGGCCGGGATCATGTCGAGAAAGCCACCCATGAAGTACGGGCTCGTTTCGTCGGAGATGAAGAGGCCGTGCTCGGGTGGCAGTTCGAACCGCTCCGCCTCCGGGTCGTACTCGACGACTCCGGCCGCGGTTAGCCCGGCCATGATCTCCTCGACGTAGCGGAGGTCGAGCCCGGCCCCATCGGCAATCTCATGGGCCGTGCCCCCTCCGGCCTTTCCGAGATGAGAGGCGAGACCGCTCCGGTCCGCCACCGCGAGCAAACCGATTGTGGTCGCCCCGGAGGCGAAGTCCACGAACCTATCGAGGAATGCTTCGACCTTCGCCCGATCCATGTCGTGCCCCTCAGGCTCCGATCTTGGTGATCATCGCCCGGATGATGACGAAGTCCCACGCCGACCCCCGCTGCCAGGATCGCAGTGCCTCGGGCGACGGTCGAGTAGGCGTAGACCGAGTACAGGCCAC
>CAZRID010000468.1:0-2284 GCA_964600055.1 uncultured Acidimicrobiaceae bacterium | reverse complement strand
CCAGCCGCCATTCGGGCCACGTGGCCAGATCAGCGCAGCGGTGAGTCCGGTCCGATGAGTCGCCACGCCTTCATCGACGAGTCGACCCGGGGCCGCAATTACCTCATTTGTGCGGCGACCATCTCACCGGCAGACTTGGATGCCGCTCGTCGAGCGCTCACGACAATGCGGGCGCCGGGCCAGCGTCGCATTCACTTCGCTACCGAGAGCGACCAGCGTCGACGGTCCCTCCTCAAGGAAATGTCCACCCTCGAGACCACGTCCGTCGTATACGTCGCCAACCACCGGGACCAGGTCGCGGCTCGCGCCGCCATAGTGGCCACGGCGGTCGTCAAGCTGCGCCAGGCCGGTGTGAGCCGACTCGTACTGGAGGCGCGGCAAGGCCAGGACGAACAAGACCGCGCCGTCATCTACCGGGCTCTCGGACCCGACCCGGAACCTCCATTGTCATACACGCACCACCGCTCGGCCAGCGAGCCGCTGCTGTGGGTCCCGGACGCTGTCGCCTGGGCGTGGGGGAGGGGCGGCTCATGGCGAACACGGGTTGAAGACCTCGATCTGGTAAGCGCCGTGGAGATGGTGAACGTTTCCTAGACGCGCAAAACCCGGCCGCTCACCGTCCGGAGAGGAGCCGGGTTTACTTCCTCGGGCTACAGCCCTCGGCACCCTCATTATCGGCGACAACGGCCCCGATTTCAACCCCCTGCAGGGTGGAACCCTTCAGGGACGTCACGGGGCAACGGCGAACGACTCTGTTTTGAGGCGTAGATGAGGTGGCCCGCCGGGTGTGCCATACGTGTAAACGCTCCAAACCTAAGAGTGGATTCGTCTGGTGAACGCTTGACGGGGTAGCTCCAACTCCACTCTCAATGGGAACACCGCCCTCGGTGTCAGGGGGGTGAGGTTTGGGAAGAGGGGCCGAGGCCCCTTTGATGAAAGAACGCCGGTATCCGAGGTTGGCTTTGAGGTTCCCGAATACGGGCTCGACGGTTGTGCCTCGTTTGGCGAACGCGGCGGCGCCTTCGGGAGTGTCGAGCCAATTCGAGCATCCGGGCTCGGAGACGGATGGTGTCGTCGCCGCCCCGGCGGTGTTGGCCAGCATTTTCGCGGGCCCAGGTTTTGGAGACTCCCAGCTCAGCAGCGGCCTCGGCGATAGTGATCTCGGGTCGAGCCCATTCCATCACTGCTTGACGTTCGGCCAGGCGGGGGTCGTTCGGGTCGATGATATCGCTGGTGGCCGGCATCGGTGCGATCAGGGCCGAGGGTACCTCAAATCAGAGGGTCTGGATGCCTCTGCTTCGTAGAATCCGAGACGATGTTCTACGAAGCCTCGGAAACGAGAGCCAGCTGCCATGCCTCTCGCAGGTCGGCCAGTTCCACGACCTCGCCAAATCCCCAATCGATTACCGCCAGAGAATTCTCGTGCCACTCATCGACGTACCCACCGACAACGTCGCGCAGCACAACGTTGAAGTAGTCGTGGAAGAACGCCTCACGCACCGTCGACTCCACACAAACATGGGTAACTATGCCGGAGAACACCAGCGTGCGAATGCGGTTGGTGCGCAGCACCAAATCCAGATCAGTGCCGTCGAATCCACCGAAGCGGTGTTTCGTTACTACGAGGTCGCCAGGCTGCGGCTGCACCTCGCCATAGAAATCAGCTCCCCAACTACCAGGAGCGCACACCGGGACCTCGTGATAAAGCCCCTTGAAATTTCGCCGTGCCTGGTCCAGAAAGACCTCGGACAGGAAACGGTTGTCCGGAGTGCTGTACTCACATCTCAGGAAGACGATGCGTGCACCGGCCCGGCGAGCCGCCTCGATCGTAGCCACGATGGAGTCGTGGAGACCGGCCGCCTTTTCGGAGAACATCCCGACCTTCTCGAACGCACCCCCAGGCGCTACGAAGTCGTTTTGGTAATCGACGACTACGAGTGCTGTCTGCTCCGGTCGTACCTTCTCTGCCAGCGTCAAAGCTTCGGGATGTCTGTTGCTCATCGTCAGAGTGTAGATCGTGTGTCGGGACCGGTGGATCTCCAGAAGACGATTTTGCGGTCGAGGGCATCAACGATGAGGAAAAGGATCACACCCATAATCGCAAGGACCGCCGTAACCGCCCACACCCTGGGCACCTGGAGCTGATAGGCATAGGACCCGAGTAAGTAACCAAGGCCACTTCCCGCCCCGACAAACTCTCCGACTATCGCGCCGACGAGCGCGAAGGTCAGCGCGGTTTTGAGCCCCGCAAAGATTAACGGCAGGCTGTGCGGCAGCGCCAGAT
>CAZRID010000467.1:0-2334 GCA_964600055.1 uncultured Acidimicrobiaceae bacterium | reverse complement strand
AGATCTGCATGGTGCGCTGTGCCGCCTTGAGGGTGCCCTCGAGGGCGGTCAGGGTGGAGCGTAGCTGCTTGGCGGTGCGCTCGCTCACGATCGCCTGCGCACCGAGGAGAATACTATCGGCCCGGTCGCCGAGTTCTTGGGCTCTATCGGCAAGTCCGGGGGACTGGGAGCCGATGATGACCTTGTTCCTGGTCAGTGGCTGTGATGCATTGCCCGGATTGAACTCGACAGCGGCATCACCCACGAAACCGACCGCAACGACCTTGGCCGCGGCATCCACCTTGGGGGTGATCCGCTCGGGAAGGCTTACCGAGACCAGCACTTTGCCGACATCCAACAGCTGGATCTGCTCCACTTTGCCAACCGGCACCCCGGAAATTCGAACTGGCGAGCTGGTCTTGAGATTCCCGGCATCGCGGAACTGAATCTTCCAAAAATCCTCGCTGCTGCCCCGCATGGATCGTCCACTGAGCCAGGCCGTTCCGATGAAGAAGAGGGCGATGGCGAGTATGACGACCAAGCCGACCGTGGCCTCCCGCTTGTAGCTCAGATCCATGGTGCGCTCAGGCCGCGAACGAAGGGTTATCGAAGTCGCGCTCGAGGAACTCCCGGACCTTGGGATTGGTCGAGGCGAGGAACTCCTGCGGTGTACCCTGCATCACGATCTTGCCCTCGCTCAGCAAGGCCAGCCGGTCGGCGACCCGGAACGCGCCGCGCACATCGTGGGTCACCATGACGCTGGTGACGCCCAGCTCGTCATCGAGGCGCTGCACCAGGCTGTCAATGATGTCGGCGTTTACCGGATCGAGGCCCGACGTGGGCTCGTCGTACAGCAGGTATTTCGGTGCCCCGGCAATGGCCCGCGCGATGCCCACCCGTTTTCGCATCCCGCCGGAGAGCTGGGCCGGGTACTTCTCGATCGTGTCCGGCGGAAGGTTGACCAGCCGGATGCACTCGGTGATCCGTGTGGTACAGTAATCCATGTCGCCGTATTTATCTTCGTCGGTGATGCCCAGCCGCACATTCTCGAACACCGTCATGGAGTCGAACAGGGCACCGTTCTGAAAGACGTACCCGATGTGGGAGCGGAGCTCGGACAGCTCGTTCCGCTTGAGCAAGGCGACGTTTTTCCCGTCCACAATGATCTCACCCCGATCCGGCCGGATCAGGCCGATGATGTGCTTCAGCAACACACTCTTGCCGGTGCCCGAGGGACCGAGCAGCGCCACCGTCTCGCCCTCGCGCACCTCGAAGTCGACCTGGTCCAGCACCACCTGCTTGCCGAACGCCTTACGGACGCCATGGAGCTCGATCATTGATTGAGCAGCAGCTTGGTGAGCATGACATCGACCAACAGGATCAGCACTGAACTGCTCACGACCGCGCCGGTGGTCGAGCGTCCTACTCCCTCGGCGCCCTGCTGAGTGTTAAAGCCCATGTAGCAGGAGATGACCGTGATGCAGCCGGCAAAGAAGAAGGCCTTGATCACCGAGAAATATGCATCCTGGTTGTGCCAGAAGATGCGGGCGCCGTAGCTGAAGTCCGAGTCGGTGATCGGAAGAACCAGCTTCATGGAGAACCAGCCCGTTGCAATCCCCATCACGTCAGCGAGGACCGTGAGAGCCGGAATCATGATGAATCCCGCTATCACTCGAGGAATGATCAGGTGGGATGCCGGCGAACGGCCCAGGCTCTCCAGGGCGTCGATCTGCTCCGTGACTCGCATCGTCCCCAGCTCGGCGGCGTAGCGGGCGCCGATCCTGCCTGCCAAGATAAGACCGGTGAGCACCGGGCCCATCTCGAGCACGATCGTCGCGACAATCACCCCAGCCAGGTAGTAGATCGGGATCGTGCCGGTGAACTGGTAGCGCGCCTGGAGCGAGGTCACCGCGCCCGCGAATCCGGAGATCAGGAGCACAATGAAGAGGCTCCCGACCCCGATGTTCCAGGCCTCAGTCATCATCCGGGGAAACCAGATCCGAACCTCGGAAAGCCCGCGAACTGCCTCCGCTATAAAAAGGCTCAAGCGACCCACATGCGACAGGCCGTCGAGGACCCAGCGCCCGACGATCTGGAAGGGGTCGAGCACCGTCGAGGAAGAGGCCATGGAGGCAAAGTAACTTACTGGAGTGCCTATTGGCCATTAGCCATCAGGTGTTAGCTATGCTTGTCCCATGCCTCGTCACCTGATCCACGCGCCCGACTTTCGGCGCCGGCTGCTCCGCTGGTTCCGGCGGCACGGCCGCGATCTGCCCTGGCGGCGCACCCGGGATCCCTACCACGTGATGGTGTCCGAGTTCATGCTCCAGCAGACCCAGGTGTCGCGGGTCGAGG
>CAZRID010000466.1:0-2348 GCA_964600055.1 uncultured Acidimicrobiaceae bacterium | reverse complement strand
CTGATACCCGAATCGCACCGCATCCCCCTTGCCCGTGCCCGGCTGCTGGTAGAAGCGGACGTCGGGGTCGTCACGCTCGGCCACCGCTCGCTTGATCACCTCCAAGGTGTCGTCGGTCGAGTTGCCTTCGACGAAGATGACCTCGGTCCGTGAGCCCATCTTTGGGGTTCGCTCCAGGATGGCATCGATATGACCGGCCTCGTTGCGGGCCGGGACGATGACGGAGACGGAGAACTCGTTCGAGTCCTCGCCGCGCCGGGTCGGATCCGGTCTGGCGACGACGAAGGTGGTGAGGGCGAGGTGGTTGAGGGGCCACAGCTTCACCAGGAACTTGTTGAAGAAGGCGTCCACCAGCGGGGTTCGCACCGGCCACAGGATCTCCCCCGAGGTCGAGATCGGCTCCAGGTCGGCAACCCGCAGCAGGTTGTGCATGTCCTGGCGGGAGAGCCAATTCTGTTTCAGCACCGGGGCGGTGAGCCACATGGCGCGGCTCAGAGCAATCGGGCCCTGCCAGAGTCGGTTGAAAGAGTTGATGATGATGCGGGTCTCAGGGGTGCAGAGTCCGGCCAGCCTTCTCAGAACCGATTCCACGTCCCAGATGTCGTTGACCAGATCGGACAGGACGACCACGTCGAACTTCTCATCGAGGTCGAGCTCGTGGACGTCGGCACATCGAAACTCGAGGTCCGGGTGGTTGATCTGTGCATTGGCTACGGCCTCTTCGGCGAAGTCGATTCCCAGGCCCCGGCTTGGCTTGAGGGCGGCGAGCAGGTCGCCGCTGCCGCTGCCCAGCTCGATGACCCGTTGGCCGGCGGGCACCAGGAATCGGTAGATCTCGGCGAGCCGTCGGTGGTAGTACCGGGACGCCTGCGGTTTCGAGCCTCTCAATGCGAGACGATTCCAGAATTCGCAGCGCTTTTCTTGGTATCGCTGGTAGCCCTTGTCGGTTGTCGAGTCAGCTCGTGGTGCCGACATGCTCATTCAGAAAGCTCTGATAGGTGTGCTCGATTCCTTTGGTCAACTCGATCGAAGGCTCCCAGCCCAGGGCCCGGAGACGTGAGACATCGAGCAGCTTGCGGGGGGTGCCGTCGGGCATCGAGTCGTCGAGCACAAACTTTCCATCCCAACCGACGACCTCTCCGATGAGCTCGGCCAGCTCGCGGATCGAGATGTCCTTGCCGGTGCCGGCGTTGAGGTGCTCTTCGCCGGAGTACCAGCGGGTCACGTGGATCGTTGCGTCGGCCAGGTCATCGACGTGGAGGAACTCGCGGCGCGGTCGCCCCGATCCCCAGATCTCGATCGTGGGCGAGTTGTTGATCTTGGCCTCGTGGATCTTTCGCAACAACGCCGGAAGCACGTGTGAAGACTCGAGGTCGTAGTTGTCCCCAGGGCCGTAGAGATTGGTCGGCATCAGAGAAACCACGTCGGTCCCGTACTGGCGTCGCTGCATCTTTCCCAGCTCCAGCGCGGCGATCTTGGCAATGGCGTAGCCCTCGTTGGTTGGTTCCAACGGCCCGGTCATCAGGTAGTCCTCGCGAATCGGCTGGGGAGATTCCCTGGGGTAGATACAGGACGATCCGAGCACGACCACCTTCTCCACCCCGGCCAGCCGGCAGGCGTTGAGGCAGTTGGCGGCGATCATGAGGTTCTCGTAGAGGAAGTCGGCCTGCGCGCTCCGGTTGGCGTGGATGCCGCCCACCTTGGCCGCGGCGATGAACGCCACCTCGGGCCTGGCGTCATTCACGAAGCTCTCGGTCTCGGATTGTCTCCGGAGATCCACCTCGGTCGAGGTGGCGGTGATCAGGTCGCCGATTGGCTCACTCTCGAGCCTGCGCACCACGGCGCCGCCAACCATCCCTCGATGTCCTGCCACCCACACCCGCTTGCCATTGAGCTCGAACAGAGGCTGGCTCATGCTCCGACCCTCTGGCTCGCCGGGAATGTCTCAGCCCGCTCACGAGCGACGTCCAGGTCGAGCCCAACCTGGGCCAGGTCATGGGTGATCATCAGGGTCACCAGCTCTTCGAAGCTGGTCTCAGCCTTCCATCCGAGTTTGGCTGCGGCCTTGCTCGCGTCGGCGCGCAGCGACTCGACCTCGGTGGGCCGGAAATAGGCGGGGTCAACCTTGGTGAAGGCCCTCCAATCCAAGCCAACCAGCCCGAAGGCCATCTCGCAGAACTCACCGACGCTATGGGCCTCACCGGTGCCGATCACGAAGTCGTCCGGCTCGTCCTGTTGCAGCATCAACCAGATCGCCTTCACGAAGTCCCTGGCGTATCCCCAGTCGCGCAACGCCTCCAGATTGCCGAGATATACATGCTCTTGGTTCCCGGCGACGATGCGGGCCA
>CAZRID010000465.1:0-2351 GCA_964600055.1 uncultured Acidimicrobiaceae bacterium | reverse complement strand
GACAAGCCAGCGCAGATCAACCGATAGGGGCCATAACGAGCCCAATCATGAACCGAGCAGAGCGGCACATCGTGCTCGGCCATAACGCAAACCGACTGCCGGTTACTGGCAGGGTTCATGACGATCCCTAGACCCGTCGTCACGTTCGTAGAGACCGCGGGCGATGCCCCGACCTTGTCACATCCCTCAGGCTTTCCACCTGTTGAACGAACACTCAGATCGTCTACAGGGTGTTCGAAGCGACTCAGGTCACCCCAATCCCGAACGATGACGAGCCGCTTCGCCGATTCGCGCAAGAAGGTCATCGGGCACCGGGTGGCGCCCTCACGAGGGCAGGTGAGTCAAGGCACGACCCGAACCGTACGGGAAGCGCGTCACCAGCGACAGAAAGGGCGAGGGTGACGCCCACCAGATACGCCTGACCGTCACTAAGCGTCATAGCCCGCACCCTGTATAAGGCCCATGATGTGGCATACGTGTGAACGACGTCCGCTCGGCTGCCCTCAATCAGCGTTCAGCTCTCTGGCTCGCGCTCGCCCGATGTCCGTCAGCCGATCTTGGCCGAGGCCTGTTGACTCAGTGAAGCCTGATGCCCGAGCAGCGTTCCACGCCGCCCTGATTTCCTCTTCGGTGTAGCCGGCCGAAGTCAGTTGGCGGGTCGCTGGTCCCGAATTGGAGCCGGTGAGGGCCAGCAACAATTGGTCGATAACGGACCGCTCCATCGTGTACCTCCTGGAACTGCCGGTCCGCCTCGCCGTGGATATTACTTCGGCATCCCGAACAGGTGTTCGTGCTACCGTTTCGGCCGATGACATACGAAAGCCCATTCCGCCCGATCGGGCATGCCGAAATCGACGGCGACGATCCCCTCTGCCTGTCGATGTCGGACGAGCCACATCCAAACAAGGAACTGTTGGGGTCGTACTTCCAGGCCGCGTCCTGGGCAGCGGATGCCGATCTGGGCCAGGTGGTCTGGTTCGCATCTCGTCATATGGCCGAGATCGGCCTCAAAATGGTCATTGCCGATCAGGGCGGAACGCCACCAACAGGGAGGGACGGGCACACCCTTGATTTGCTGATAGGCATGGTCGACGGCTCCAAGGTGACCATCCCCGAGGAGGTGGAGGGTTTCATCCGAGACCTCCACCACTACGACTCCGCGGCGTTCGGCGGTCGATACGCCACCGACACAAGGGGAAACCCGACGCTCCCCGACGTGTGCTGTGCCGAACCGACTTTGGTTGGAGGTTACGTAGCGGAGATGTGGGGCTTTTTTAACCAATTTGCCCCGCTTCCGGTTCAGGTCTGACCGAACACGACGGCCTGGAGACCTGACCGGCTGAGTCTACGGGATGGCCGCAGGCTGAAACAAGGAACCACTGCACCGAAAGGAGCCGGTTGGGTCTCGTGGATCCAGCGCCCCGTTTCGATGACGATCAACTCGCGGTCTGGAAGCCGGCAAGCCCGCTGCTCGATCCCCATGAGTAGCTGATCCAGCGATCACACGGGTACGGGGCGTGACCCCTCGATGTTGACCCACCGCGACCCCAGGGCTCTTGCAGTAACGAATATTTACGATATGATACCAATAGACCACTATGAATATAGGTATCTACCTAGTAATGCTTTGTTTCGCCTCGATCGGGGGACACGCAGCCCTGCCGGGAGTTCTGACCGCTTCGACTCGACAGCCTTCGCCCTCAACTCCAGAAGAAGTTGTTGAGATTGCCCTTGAGGCATGGTCGCAGTTCACGTCGCTTGGCGCCCTGGCCGCACTCGATGGGGCGTTTGCGAGTGGCGGTCCACAATTCGAGCAACTTGCCGGGGAAACGCCCGTAGGGGACCCGCCCGTCGTGTTCTTGGTAGAGGAGACGGTGGTTCGATCTCGGGCTGGGACGTCGGCCACAGTTTGGGCGAGCGTCTGGGTTGAGCGGGAGGGCTACCGGCCCGAGGTTCTTTATTGGGATTTCGACCTCGTGCGCACAGGTGAGGGATGGCGGGTATGGACCGTGGTTCCTGCTGAGCGTCCGGATGAGGTGGCGCCTAGTTCGACGACACCAACCACGACCGGGGCTACTGGGCGATCGCTGACCCAAGCTCGGGAGAGCTCTTCACCGATAGCCACAGCGACGCCGTCGAACAGCACCACGGGGGTCCGGCTTCCGGCGCTGAGCGCATGGATCATCGTCATCACGATCGCGGGTGTCGCCCTGGCTGGCTACTTGGCTCCACGCATTGACCGGCGGCGCGAGCGATGAGCCGGACTGCGGAGTCGCTGCTTCGTGGCGCTCAGAGGGCTTTGCACGATGCGGAGCTAACCCGACCCGATTGGACGTGGGCCGCAATCCATT
>CAZRID010000464.1:0-2363 GCA_964600055.1 uncultured Acidimicrobiaceae bacterium | reverse complement strand
CCCGCCTCGGCCACATTGGCGGATCCAACGACGTTCACCGACCCTGCCAAAGCCGGATCCTCGGCAGCGACATAAACGTCACCTATCGCGCCTATGTGACATATCGCATCGTGACCCCGTGCCGCATTTCGAACATCTTCGGGTATGCAAAGGTCGCCCACGATCCACTCCATTCGCGGTTCATCAACCTTCCGGAGATCGAATCCTGAGACAGCGAACCCTTCTTCAAGGAGATGGCGCGCTACATGCCGGCCTAGAAAACCAGCGGCTCCGGTGACGAGTACACGCATTACTTATTTCCCCCTACTGACGGTAACACCGCAGCACATCGTTCCGGCAATGCACCACGGAGATGACAGTAAGCCGACGAGCACGAAGGGATGACTAGTACCGCCGTCAGGGCGATGCTCACGTCCCCGGGATGTACTGATAACATGAAAGCGGTCGAGGGGATTGCTGGGCGGCGGTACCGCGGAAGCCACCGAAGGCTTAGGGCCTTCAAAGCCGTTGGGAGTGAACGTCGTGAACCTGACCCAGATCGAGTCCCCGAGAGGGAACACCGTCCGCCGCGCCGGATGGCGCATACGTCTAACCACCGCTGCCGCCCACGTCAGGGCCGATCTCTCCTTTGCCCTCGTCGACACCTTCCTGATCGTGCTGGCCTACTCGGCCGCGCTCGTGTTGAGGTTCTTTGAGTCCACTGCGGGAATCCCCCAACGCTGGGTCACTGGTTTTCTCACGGTGTTGCCGTTGGTAGTGATCGTCCATCTCATCTTCAACATCGCCTTCGGCACCTATGGCCACGTATGGGAGTACGCGTCCGTTGCCGAGGCCGTGCGGATGATCGGAGCGGCGGCTGGTGCTGGCGCGGTGATCATGTTGACCGTATTGGTCGCTCGCCAGTTTGTGAACCCATGGGGCCCGATCCCGGTAGGCGTGGTAGCGATGGGCTCCTTGCTCACGTTGGCGGGTATGGGAGCGGTCCGCTTCCGCTCTCGCATGTTCTCCTTCAAACGTACCCAGCACCCACCCACCTCCCAGCGGACGCTGGTAGTGGGTACGGGGCGGGCCGCTGCCGATGTCGCCCGACACGTACCGTTGGTCGGAAACGGTGTCACGATTGCAGGCTTCCTCAGCACCAACGGCCATCATCCCCGGCTTCTGGCAGGACTGCCTGTACTCGGCAGTCTCGACGACATCAGCCGCCTGGTGGATTCACACGACATCGATCAGATCATCGTGGCCGGTCCTCATGACGACGGACTGCTCCGTGACTTGGTGGATCGCTGCCTCTCGATCGATGTTCGGCTGCGGATCATGCCCGACGTCGATGCGGCACTCGAAGGAGACACACAACTTCGTGACATCCGCGACCTCGAGCTCGCAGACCTACTTCCCCGCCCTGAGGTATCGATGGACTTTGCCTCAGTCGCGGCCGTTCTCGCCGGCCGGAGGGTTCTCGTAACCGGGGCAGGCGGCTCGATTGGCTCGGAGATCGTGCGACAGGTCCTGGGCTGCAAGCCCCTAGAGGTGATGGCGCTCGACAATGATGAGACTCATCTCTTCGATGCCGGACTGACATGGGATGAACACTTCTCCCGGGTCGCTCCGACCCTGTGTGACATCCGAGACGTCGAGTCGTTGTACCGCGTCTTCTTCGCCTTCCGACCGGACGTGGTCTTCCATGCAGCCGCCTACAAGCACGTCCCCATCCTCGAGCAGTCCGTAGGCGAGGCCGTCAAAAGCAATGTTCTTGGAACACAGAACGTGCTCGACGCTGCTCGTGACGTTGGGGTGGAGCGGTTCGTGTTGATCTCGACCGACAAAGCTGTGAGGCCCACGAGCGTCATGGGGGCGTCGAAGCGAGTGGCGGAGATGCTCCTCAAGACGGCTGCCATCGGGCACCCGGAATGCCGTTATTCGGCTGTGCGGTTCGGAAACGTGCTTGGGAGTCGGGGCAGTGTCATACCAACGTTCCTCCAACAGATCCAGCGCGGTGGTCCGGTCACGGTCACCGACCCGGAGATGGTTCGATATTTCATGACTGTTGGCGAGGCCGTGCAACTGGTTCTCCAGGCATCGGCCTTGACGGATCGCGGCCAGACCTTCGTCCTCGATATGGGCGAGCCCATAAAGATCATCGATCTGGCCCATCGGCTGATACGGCTGGCTGGCCTGGTTCCCGGTCACCATATCCAGGTGAAGCTGATCGGGGCCCGTCCCGGCGAGCGACTGAGCGAGGCTCTCGCTGAAACTGACCTTCGGCCGGCGTCCCATCCCAAGATCCAGGTTGCTGAACCCCCCTTCCCCGGTCCCGCCCTTGTGATGGAAGCACTCGACGTTCTCCGACGCCAGCTTCGGGC
>CAZRID010000463.1:0-2364 GCA_964600055.1 uncultured Acidimicrobiaceae bacterium | reverse complement strand
CCACTCCGGCTTCGAGGTGGCCCAGCGCGAGGGACCGTTCACTGTCGAGACGTCCGACATAGGGGTCAACCGGCTCATCGAATCGCTGCGCAAGGCCGGCGTCGGCCCCGGGGAGAATGTCTACGCCGAGATCGGATCGACCTGGTGGCATCTGCTCCGGCGACCTGACGAGGCTGCACATGTCCTGGGCAAGCTGCTCGTGGCCTTCGGCGAGGACAACGTCCTCTGGGGAACCGACTCGATCTTCTACGGGTCACCACAGGGCCAGATCGACGCCTTGCGCGCCTTTCAGATCCCGGCCGAGCTGCGAGAGCAGTTCGGCTACCCCGAGCTGACGAGGGGGGTGAAGGCCAAGATCCTGGGTTGGAACGCGGCCAATCTCTACGGGATCGAGCCCATCACCGAGCCGGTCGGGTTCACCGTTGCCGAGTTGGAGGCGGCCCGGGTCGAGCACCCGGTCCCCACCATGACCTGGGGCCCAGCCACCACCGAAGAGGTGCGGGAGTTTCGTCTGCACCACCAGGGCTGGCCGTGAGTCGGTTGTCCCTGGCTGCACTATTGGTGCTTGGCGCAGCGTGCACGGGTTCGGCCGAACCGGAGTCATACCTGGACTGCGATGTATGGCCGTTGAGCAACCCAGCGGCAGTGAGACAGACGACTTCGAAATGAGACTCGACGGGGAGCCGCCGCCTGAGCTCTTCGAGAACCTCAAAATCCGGACTCGAAGTCGACAGTGTTCGGCGGGTCGACGATGCGGTCTGGACCGCTACGAACGGTGATGAGGTAGTCGGGGTCCTCAGCGGCACGAGACTCGGGGACGAGATCAGAGTCGACGCCGTTCTTTGGTGCACTGCACCCTGAACTCGAGTCCGTCTCCATTTCGACGTCGCTACTCCGCATTGCGTGGTAGTGTGTTGAGCGCATTAGCGACGTAAGGAGTGCGAGTGGACTCGACCCAGCTCTTGAAGGGTGTCCTCGATACGGCCGTGCTTGCCGTGCTCGAACGGGGCAACACCTATGGCTACGACCTGGTGCGACAGCTTCGGGCCAGTGGGTTCGACGAGGTGGGTGATGCGTCGGTCTACGGCACCCTCCGCCGTCTCTTTGGAGGGGGATACCTCACTTCGGAGGTGGTGCCATCCGAGGAGGGCCCGGCCCGGAAGTACTACGGACTGAATCACGCCGGCATCGATCTGCTCGACCGATCGAAGAAAACCTGGCACGACTTCGCCGGAGTCATGAGCCAACTGATCGAGGGAGAAGAGGAATGAGCATCACGCTGTCCCCGACGAAAGCTGCCTATCTGGCCCGGGTCGCCGGGGGTCTCTCCGACCTTCCCGCCGAGGATCGGGAGGAGGTGATGCAAGACCTGGAGGCCCACCTGGCCGAGCTGCCGGACGACTCTGTCGAGCGGACTCTTGGGACTCCGGATGCGTTCGTGTTGGAGTTCCGCGTGAGTGCCGGTCTCAAGGAGCCCCCTCGCTCGCGAAGGCTCGACTCGTGGCGCCGACTGATGGGCCGACTCGAGGTTCGGGCTGAAAGGCTGGCCCGAGCCCTCAACTGGACGACGATCCGACCGTTGTGGATCTGGACCAGGGGATGGCTCGTGGTCAGCGTCTTCGCGGGTCTGACACAGGACACTCCGTTTCTCCGGTTTCCGATACCGAGCATCGAGTTCCAGTCTGCAGTCGGGGCGGTTCTCGTGGCGGCTGCCACCTGGTTCTCGGTGTGGCTCGACAAGACCCACCGCCACCCGGCTCGAGACGTCGGAACTGTCCTCTACTCGCTGACCGCGGTGCTGGCGCTGCTGATCGGGATCCTGTCACCGATCTCCCTGAGCAAACCTCAGCACTTCGACGAATCCGTTTTCTATCCCGAACAGCTAACCGCCGCGGATGGAATGCCGATCGAGAACATATTCGCCTACGACCTGGAAGGGAACCCTGTGGAGGTGCTCCTGTTCGATCACGAGGGTCGGCCCCTTCTCTCACTTCCCACCTTTGTCTACGAAGAGGCCGATTATGCCGGCGTGGAGTCCCTCGACTACGGCAACGGAACGGTGACCTTCCCGCGCGATCAATTCGGCCGCATCATCCCCAACCTCTACCCCCTGGCGCTTTCTGGATACGACGAATACGGCGGTCTCGTCCCTACACCACCCCCGTCACTCGGCTTCCCGAGCGTCGACGATCGAAGGAGTGACGCCGACACCGGGAGCGTGCCGACCACGATCGAAAACGCGCCGTTGAGCTGACTTCTTTGTCGCTATAGCGCCACATATGGCGCCACGTACCTCAGGTAAGTCCTACCGGTCGACGTCGCCCATCACCGGGTCGAGGGAGGCGATGGTGGCGACGGTGTCGG
>CAZRID010000462.1:0-2367 GCA_964600055.1 uncultured Acidimicrobiaceae bacterium | reverse complement strand
GGTCGACACGACCACCCTGGAGAAAACGCTCAAGCCTGCTCCCCGAGCTCGGCTGATCTTTTTGCCGCCGCCTGCACCGCGTCCTCGAGTATCGCTCGGAATCCCCGCTCTTCGAGAACATGTACCGCCGCGGCTGTGGTCCCACCCGGTGAAGTCACCTGAGATCGAAGCTCGGCCGGTGTGGTCTCGGTATCGGTGAGGAGATGGCCCGCCCCCCGAATTGTCTGGTGGACGAATTGCTCAGCGATGTCTCGAGGCAGTCCTTCCCGGACCGCGGCTTCGGTGAGCGCCTCAGCCATGAGGAAAACATACGCCGGACCGGTGCCGGAGACCGCCGTGACCGCATCGAGCAGCGACTCGTCCATCACCCGCACCTGCCCGACGGCGCCAAGGATCTCCGTTGCTCGCTTGATGTGCTCGTCTTTGGCAAAGGCGCCCCCGGCGATGCCGGTGACACCTTCTCCCACCAATGCCGGTGTGTTTGGCATGGCCCGCACGACGGCGACGGCACCCAGTTGGTTCTCGTAGGTAGATGTGGTGATGCCAGCGGCCAGGGAAAGGATCATTTGCGTCTTGCCCACCCGCATCCTGAGCTGTCCGAGGACGGCGGGCACGTCCCGTGGCTTGACCGACACCACGATAACGTCCCGCTCTTCGATGGCTTCGATCGGGTCGAGAGTGATAAGTGACCGGGATCGCTTTCCCAGCTCCGTGGCGCGGTCCTCCCGCCGGACGCATAGAGAGAGGTCCCCGGCCGCCCATCCGGCGCGCTTCAGCCCGGTGAACAACGCTTCGCCAATGGCGCCGACGCCAAGAATCGCAACCGATGGATGATCAGCCATGGCTGGATTATATGGAGGCCCGCAAATGTCAGCCGAGACGGGATCGAATCAGCTCGACCACCGTTGCCACGGCCCTCGGATTGAATCCTTCAGGGATGATCAGGTCGGCATATCGCTTGGAGGTCTCCACAAATTCGAGGTGCATCGGTCGCACGGTCGCGAAGTACTGGTCGATCACCGACTCGACAGTGCGACCGCGCTCTTCGATGTCGCGCTGGAGCCTGCGGGCGAGACGGACGTCGGGATCGGTATCGACGAAGATCTTCAGATCTAGCTCGGAGCGAAGCTCCGGCTCGGCCAGGACAAGGATCCCCTCGACCAGGATCACCCGAGCGGGGATCACCGGCACCGTCTCCGACGAGCGAAGGTGATTGGCGAAGTCGTAAACGGGCCTCTCGATCTGCTCGCCGGATCGAAGGGCCACGAGATGTTTCACCAAGAGCTCGGTCTCGAGAGAGGACGGGTGGTCGTAGTTGACCCTGGTGCGCTCGTCGAAGGACAGTTCCGGCATGTGGCGGTAGTAGGAGTCATGCTGGACGAGGGCGACCTTTCCCTCGAGATGATCGACGACCGACTCTGCAATGGTTGACTTCCCGGATCCCGAGCCACCGGCAATACCAATGAAAATGGGCCGATCGGGCTTCCAGGGGCTGCGCTCGGGCATGCCCGGGCGACGTTACTTCTCGCCGACCTTGCTTCGCAGTCTTCGGATCTCGTCGTACACACCGTCGGTCAGAGTGGTTGAAGCGGGTGCGGAGAGACCTTTGAGGTCGGCCGGGAGTCTCTCCTTGGACGGCACAACGGCGACCGGTTCCAGCTCGATCTCCGGCTCGGCCTCGGGCTCGGGCTCGGCCTCGTTCGCCTCGGGGGCAGGCTGCTCCTCGGACCCGACTTTCAGATCCTCGGTGTTCTCCCCCGTGGCCTCGGCGGGGGCGACACCCTCGGCGAGACGGTCGAGCCAGTCGGCCTCACCGTCCTGGTTGGTGACGGTCTCAGCCATCCCAAGACGATGGAGCGTGTGAAAGATCCGCACCGCCGACCCCCGGCCGTACGTCGCCTCGAGGTTGTTGAAGGTGAAGGCAGGGACGAGATTGACGAAGACGTGCCAGTCTTCTGGCTCGATCGTGACCGGGCCCTGGATCTCGTGGACCAGTTTGACGCCGCTGGCCTCGAACAGGCCGGTGTCGACGACCTCGCCCTCGAGTGACTGCAATGCTTCGACATCGAGGAGGACCTCTTCAACGGTCCAACCTTTGGAATCTGGGCCGTCGGCGGCCCCAACGGAGAACGAGCCTTCCTCGACTGTGGACAGGACGTAGAGAATGTCGGCAACACCACCACGGTCGGAACCGGTGTAGGTGCCCTTGACTCCGGTCAACTCGGCGCCGGTAAGCCTTCCGTCGCGAAAATGGATACGGCCGCGACGTTGTCCCTCAATATCGAGCGACCCGGTCTTGCTGGTGACCTGCATGATCTGGAGCAGGTCGTTGATGCTCCAATCGGAGAGCTGGCCCGAGAGATGCAT
>CAZRID010000461.1:0-2383 GCA_964600055.1 uncultured Acidimicrobiaceae bacterium | reverse complement strand
GGGAGCTGATGTAGTCCATGGTGGCGACGACGATGGCGATGGCCAGCATCTGGGCCGCCGCCGCCCGGTAGTCGAGCAATGCGATGTTCTGCTGGAGGAGGAACCCGATACCGCCACCACCGACGAATCCGATGATCGTCGACATTCTCACATTGATGTCCCACCGGTACATGGTGAAGGAGATGTAGGGCGGGACGATCTGCGGCACTACCGAGTAGACCACGGTCTGGAGACGGGTTGCCCCGGTGGCCCGAACCGCCTCGACGGGCCCGGTATTGATGCTCTCCACCTGTTCCGAGTAGAGCTTGGCGTTGGCAGCAACGGTGTGCAATGCGAGGGCAAGAGCGCCGGCGAATGGGCCAAGCCCAACCCAGATGACAAAGACGATCGCCAGGACCAGGGCCTCGATCGAGCGCAACGTGTTGAACACGGTGCGAGCGACGTAATAGATCCACAACCCGATGGGCACCTGTTCCTGGCGCAATCCCCTCCATCCGATGAAGCCGCCGATCAGGCCTCCCACGATCGCCGGGATCACCACGGTGGTCCGGACACTGGCGATCTGATAGAGCCAGGCCACCACCTGGCCGATCGCGAGTGCGATCAATGCCCCGGCCAGCAGTGCGACCAGCACGGACAAGACGCTGCGAACACTGTTGGAGACACGCCGACCAACCACATATCCCAACCGGCTGCCAAGAAAGGCAAGCAAGCCGGCTCCGGCCAGAGCGATGAGCAGGCCGAAGGTCGCCCCCAGGATCTCACCGCTGATCACCACGAATGTGCCCAGAAAGTCGAAAACACCGAGACGGTCGGCGAGCCAGGCACCACCGACTTGAGCCAGCCGCACCAGAGATTGGGCAGCCAGGATGAGCGCCACCGTCGCACCCGTGGCAGCAATGAAACGGCCGGCCCGGCTGGACACAGATCCCGGTGCGGGGACTGCGAGAACGAGCAGCTTGAACGCCACCCATCCCAGCACCACCACCAAGGCCCCATGGAACAGCGCCGAGTCGGGCAGCAGTTCGATGAGATCACGGCTTATCCCGGAGGCGAGCAAGCCGATAGCGGCACCGATCGGAATACCGGCGATGGCCAGACCGAGCTGTAGCGGGGGGAGCCGGATGTCCCGCATGAGGTTGCGGGCCGCGAAGAAGGAAAGCGGCAACGCAACGATTGTTCCGAGGGTGGTGGCCAGCAAGGCGAGGAACACCGTCTCGATGATCTTGTCCAGGGTGTCGATGGCGTTCTGGGACCACCGCGGCGAGCGGACCGTCGTCCCATCCGACTGTTCGACCAGGACCGGGCTGAAGATGCTTCCTACGTTCAGCCGGCTCTTGACCCGCATCGTCTGCACCGCGGTGTCGGGACGGGCGGGGAGCCTTGCCGTCGTCTCGAAAGTTCCGTCGGCGCTGGTGCGCACGTTCTCGAGACGAAGCTCGGTCCCATTGGGGGGGACGAAGAAGACCTGGACCTGGTCATTGGCCCTGAATCCCGCTCCGGTCACCGTGACCACCGATCTCGGATCGGCACACGGCGGGTCGACCGAGAAGGCGACTGCCCCTTCGAGCGGCGCCGGTTCGAAATCACCGGCGGGACAGGGGATTGTGTACTCGAGGTCTACCGACGTCTCGGCGACCTCGTAGGTCAACAGATCGGGTTGGCCGAGAGCCCGGATGACACGGAACAGCGACTCCTGACGGGTCTCATCGTTGATCCGGTCCAGATTCACCTCGGTGACCTTGAATCCGTATGCGTAGACCACGAATGCGGTGAGGAGCCCGAGAACCAACCAGAGGGTTCTTCTACGCCTCGGCTTGGGCGGAGCCTTGATCTCTTCCGGCGTCGCCTCTTGTGGTGTCGACTTCTCGTCGTGGATGACGTCAGCCAACCCGCTCCGCCTCCTGTCCGTAGATGTCCTTGAACATCTTGTCGTCGATCTCCGAAGGAAGCCCTTCGAACACCAGTTGCCCCTCGTTGAGCGCAATGACACGTTGCCCGTAGCGCTGGACCAGATCGAGGAAATGCAGGCTGCACAACACTGTCACCCCGTCGGTTCGATTGATGTCCTCCAGATACTGCATGATGGAGTGGGCCAGAACCGGGTCGAGACTGGCGACCGGTTCGTCGGCGAGGATCATCTCCGGTTCCTGCATCATCGCCCGGGCGATGCCGACACGTTGCTGCTGGCCTCCGCTCAATTCCTCGGACCGATTCTGTGCCTTGCCCTCCAAGCCGAACCGGGTCAATTGGGCCAGGGCACGTTCCCGGTCGGTCTTGGAGAACCGGTTGGCGATCGCCAGCACCGGGCTGGTGTAACCGAGTCTGCCCGCCAGCACATTGGTGATGACCTTGGAGCGGTGGACCAGGTTGAAATGCTGGA
>CAZRID010000460.1:0-2383 GCA_964600055.1 uncultured Acidimicrobiaceae bacterium | reverse complement strand
AGGCCAAGATCAGGGGCCCGGTGCCCTTGCCCACGGAGATCCACCGCTATTGCGTGATCCGTGGCCCACACGTGGACAAGGACTCACGTGAGCATTTCGAGATGCGTATCCACAAGCGCCTGATCGACATCCTCGAGCCCACCCCGAAGACGGTGGACTCGCTGATGCGTCTCGAGCTGCCTGCCGGCGTAGAAGTCGAGATCAAGCTATGAGCGAAGCGTTCTACGTTCTACGTTCTACGTTCTACGCCTCGTGTCCAACGTTCTACGCGTCTCGTAGAACGTATGACGTAAAACGTAAACCGAGGGTTGCCCTATGAACGCCATCCTCGGCACCAAACTCGGTATGACCCAGGTCTTCGATGACGAGGCTCGGGCGATTCCCGTGACCGTCATCAAGGCCGGGCCGTGTCGCGTCGTCCAGATCAAGACCGACGAGACCGACGGCTACAACTCGATCCAGATCTCCTTCGGTGATGTGAAACCGGGCAGGGTCAACAAGCCCGAAGCGGGTCATTTCGCCAAGGCGGGGGTGGCCCCGGCGCGTCATCTCGTTGAGCTTCGTGTCGACGACCCGAGCGCCTACACCATCGGCCAAGAGATCAAGATCGCCGATCTGTTCCAGCCCGGCACCAAGGCCGACGTCTCCGGTGTGTCCAAGGGCAAGGGCTTTGCCGGTGTGATGGAACGGCACAACTTCTCGGGCCAGGGTGCATCGCACGGCACCCACAAGAAGCATCGCGCCCCGGGCTCGATTGGCGCCTGCGCCACGCCCGCTCGTGTCTTCAAGGGCATGCGAATGGCCGGCCGCATGGGCGGGGAGCGTGTAACCACGCTCAATATCGAGATTGTCGGTGTTGATGGCGAGCGGGACCTTCTCCTGCTCGGAGGTGCCGTGCCCGGTCCTAAGGGATCCGTGGTCCTCGTCAGGGAAGCGGTGAAGGCTCATGGCTGATGTGAAGGCCCCCCTGTTCAACGCAGACGGTGAGTCGAAGGGTGACTTCAAGCTCGACGCCGAGGTGTTCGGCATCGAGCCCAACCTCGCCGTGCTCCATCAGGTGGTCACTGCCCAACTCGCCGCCAAGCGCTCCGGAACGGCTTCGACCAAGACCCGCGCCGAGGTTCGTGGTGGTGGTCGCAAGCCGTGGCGTCAGAAAGGCCTTGGCCGTGCCCGTCAGGGATCGATCCGTGCCCCGCACTGGGTAGGCGGCGGCGTCGCCCACGGGCCCAAACCCCGGGATTACACCCAGCGGACCCCGAAGAAGATGAAACGACTCGCCCTTCGCAGCGCCCTCTCGGCTCGGGCCTCTGAGGATGCCGTGAAGGTCATCGATGACATCGACTGGGCGGCTCCCAAGACCAAGCAGGCAGTGACCCTTCTCAAGGCGATCGGCGCCGAAGGCAAGGCGCTCGTGGTGCTGGGCCGTCTCGATGGGGTGGCCGGTCGCTCGTTCCGGAATCTGCCCGAAGTCATTCTCTGCGAACCGGGCCATCTGACCCCCTATGACGTTTTGTGGGCCGATCAGGTGGTCTTCACCTCACACACAGTGGGATCGGTTGGCCGGGCCAGCTCCTACGAGGTAAGCGAAACCGACTTCGTCAAGGATGACGAAGGGGGTGAGTCTGATGAAGGACCCACGTGACGTGATCCTCGCCCCCGTCGTATCGGAGAAGTCCTATGACCTCATCGAGCACCACAACACCTACACATTCGTGGTGAGCACCCGCACCAACAAAGGTGAGATCAGGGATGCCGTCGAGTCGATCTTCGATGTCCGGGTCGTTCGAGTGAACACCATGAATCGCAAGGGCAAGGTGAAGCGCCAGGGTTTCAAGAGTGGTCGTCGCAAGGACACCAAGAGGGCCCTGGTCACGCTTGCCGACGGCAACTCGATAGATCTGTTCGGAGTCTGAGATGGCAATCAAGAAGCGTAAGCCAACTTCCCCGGGCCGCCGGTTCCAGACTGTCTCGGACTTCGCCGAGATCACGACCGACAGGCCCGAGAAGTCCTTGATCTCGAAGAAGGCAAACACCGGTGGCCGCAACGGCTACGGCCGGGTGACTGCACGTCACCGCGGCGGTGGCCACAAGCAGCGCTACCGCGTGATCGACTTCCGCCGCGACAAGGACGGGGTGCCTGCCCGTGTCGCCACGATCGAATACGACCCGAACCGCAATGCCCGCATCGCCCTCCTCAACTACGTCGATGGAGAGAAGAGGTACATCCTGGCCCCGGTCGGGATTCGCGTCGACGACCGTCTCGAGTCGGGCTCGGGTGTGGAGGTTCGCCCCGGCAACGCCCTACCGCTGCGCAACATCCCGGCGGGAACCAACGTCCACGCCATCGAGATGCGACCCGGTGGGGGAGCCAAGCTCGCCCGCT
>CAZRID010000459.1:0-2388 GCA_964600055.1 uncultured Acidimicrobiaceae bacterium | reverse complement strand
ACGGGGGGAGAAACGCACGTCGAGTTTCCTCCCCCGAAGCGGGAGGTGGCCCCGAATCCCCCCTACGGAGGGAGAAACCGTGGTCACGTTTCCTCCCCCGAAGGGGGAGGCGGCCCGCAAGGGCCGGAGGGGGTCTTGGAGTAGGTGGCCCGCAAGGGCGGAGGGGGTCTTCACACCCGTTCGATGATGAGGGCGTTGGCCATGCCGCCGCCCTCACACATGGTCTGGAGGCCGTAGCGGCCCCCGGTCCGCTCCAACTCCCACACCAGCGTGGTGAGGAGTTTGGCACCGGAAGCCCCAAGCGGGTGACCGAGGGCAATGGCGCCGCCATTGACGTTGGTCCGCTCCCACAGCGCCATCGGGTCGGATCCGCCGTGCTCCATGCGCCAGGCCACCGTCACCGATGCAAAAGCCTCGTTGACCTCGAAGAGGTCGATGTCGTCGATACCGAGCCCGGCCCTCTTCAACACCTTCTCGGTGGCGGGGATGGGACCGGTCAGCATCGTCACCGGGTCGACACCGGCCATCGCGAACGCAACAAAACGTGCCTTTGGCTTCAGACCGAGGGCTTTCGCCTTCTCCTCGGACATGATGAGCACTGCCGCGGCACCATCGGAGATCTGTGACGAGTTGCCGGCGGTGACCACACCATCGCTCTTGAAGGCGGGCTGGAGTGCGGCCAGCTTCTCCAATGACGTGTCCCAACGGATCCCCTCGTCCCTGGTGATCGTCTCCACCCTGCCGTCGTCACGGGTGACACCTACCGGGATGATCTGATCCTCGAATCGCCCCTCTTCGGTTGCGCGGCCCGCCCGCAGATGTGATTCCAGGGCCAACTCGTCGAGCTCCAGACGGGAGATCCCCCATTTCTCGGCGATCATCTCGGCCGAGATCCCCTGAGGAACGAGACCCTGGGGGTAACGCTCCAGCATCCGGGCACCGAAAGGAAGTCCCGGCCCCTGTTGGGCGGCGATTCCCATGGGGACCCGGGTCATGTTCTCAACTCCTGCAGCGACGACGACATCCTGGGCCCCGGCCATGATCGCTTGGGCCGCGAAGTGCGCCGACTGCTGAGAGGAGCCGCACTGGCGATCGATGGTGACTCCGGGCACCTCCTCGGGGTAGCCGGCGGCGAGAGCGGCATTGCGGCCGACGTTGTAGGCCTGTTCCCCGGTCTGGCTGACGGTGCCCATGATCACGTCGTCGATGAGGGAGGGATCGATACTGCTCCGCTCGACGAGCGCCTGCAGCGGGATCGAGGCGAGGTCGACGGGGTGAAAGTCCTTGAACACGCCGTTGCGACGCCCGATCGGGGTCCGGACCGCATCGACGATCACGGCATTGGTCATCTGCTTGCTCCTGTTCGTCTCGGTTTAGACAACCCAACCCGAGGGAAATTCAATCCACGGCGGTGTCGAAATCGCCCGATTCGCATTCGATGTCCTATTGAAGAGCCGCCCAATAGAGTCGAGGCGGCACCGAAAAAAGGAGAAGACCCCATGAGGGCAATGGTAATGATCAAGGGCAGCGGTGCAGACGAGAGCAAGATCGCGCCCAAGCAGGAGATGCTCGAGGCGATGGGTGCCTACAACGAGGAGTTGGTGAAGGCGGGCATCATGCTCGATGGGCAGGGTCTCAAGCCGAGTTCCGAAGGTGCCAAGGTCGTTTTCGAGGGTGGCACGACATCAGTCGTGGACGGGCCCTTCACCGAGTCCAAGGAGATCATCGCCGGATACTGGGTCTGGCAGGTGGACTCCCTCGAGGAAGCCGTCGAATGGGCCAAGCGTTGCCCGTCCGACCCAACTGGAGCGCTGAGACAGGTTCTGGAGGTGCGACCGATCTTCGAGATGGAGGACTTCGGTGCCGAGTACACACCGGAGCTCCAGGAGCAAGACGCACGCCTCGCCGCGGAGATCCGGGCCCAGCACCCAGACGCCTGAACGAATAGGGCAGGTCCCCCGGATGGATGCCAGACGCACTGTCGAAGCCGTCTGGCGCATGGAGTCGGCCCGCCTCATTGGGTCCCTGACCCGGCTCCTGCGGGACCTGGGGCGGGCAGAGGAGATAGCGCAAGACACTTTCGTCGCCGCGCTCGAGCAGTGGCCCGAGCGCGGCATCCCAGAGAACCCCGGCGCCTGGCTGATGACCACGGCCAAGCACAAGGCGATAGACCAGATTCGTCGTGAGCGGTCGCGGGACGAGAAGTACTCCCAAATCCTCGCCGACCTCTCGGCGTCGGGGGCGAACAGCTCACCCGCACCCGACATCGTGGGAGAGGGCAGCGACGATCGGCTGTCGCTGGTTTTCATCGCCTGTCACCCGGTACTCCCCCGAGAGTCACGGGTGGCATTGACTCTGCGGCTGGTCGGTGGTCTCAGCACGGACGAG
>CAZRID010000458.1:0-2395 GCA_964600055.1 uncultured Acidimicrobiaceae bacterium | reverse complement strand
GGGGCTCGGGATAACGCATGCCGTCGACTGTTCAGCTTCATTCGACAATCTTCTGGCCGGTCCGAAGGCTGCTCTCGCCTCGATGATCACCCCATTGTCGATCGGCCGGCGAGACGAGATGTGCCAGGTCTTGCGGACCGCCTTGTCGACCGACCCTTTGACATAGTTCGAGCGGGTCGTGGTCCGGAGGTCAGGTACCGGGCGTGGGTGGCGTTGGTGTGCCCTCGTGCTGCGCCAGGTATAGCCGGATAGCGTCGGCGATGAGTTCGGCTCGACGATTCGATTGTCGTCGCATGCCCTACTGCCGGATGTCTGCCGGCAACACCGATGGCCTGACAGGCAGGTAAGCGGTTCGGGGCGAGACCTCCCGCTTCCGCAGGACGGCGCGTAACCGCGAGCAAAGTTTCACCAGTGGGGGCGGCCCATACTGGGAACCTCCTCAGGCCAGTTGTGAAAGCATGGTCCAAGAAGCCGATTACTCCCGCACCGCTAGAGATACCCCAGATGAAGACACTCGATGGTGTGCCGCTCCGGCGGATGATTCCAGAAGCCCCTGACAAGATCCGAGTCATGAACTCAGACGTCTATCGAATCAACGATCTGTACGTGATCAGTCGGGATAGCGCCAACCTTTGCGCATACGTGCTGGGATCATCGAGCAGGCATGGTCGCAATGGCTCGTTGAGGGAAGGCCTGCGCGTCCTCGCGTTTTGGGAAGACTCAATCGGATTCAGACCGAAGCGGTCCTGGTCGTATTCGCCGCCATCGCAGCGGCTGCTTCGCGGTGACTCTGAAACGGAAGCGCCCTAGAGACTGGGCGGTGGGCTCACGGGTGACGAGCGATACAACGTGCAGGTGGTCTCGTGGCGACAGCCTTGGCACCAACCTCCAACGTTGTAGGGGACCTGTAGGGGATCCTCCCAATTCCACGCCAGGGCCGGTTTGATATGTCGGCGAAGGCGTTGAACTGCCCCGTCGATGTCCGTCGATGAATACTCGCTGATCTCGCAGACCGGTGGTGACGAGCGGACATAGTGTCGATGGATCACGACCGGGTACTGATCTGGGATCAGAGGACGGGCACCCACGGCGTAGAGGTCGTCCTCGAGTTGCGATTCACCGGGGCCCCCCGTCTTGATCTCGACAATGGCGGGAATGTCATTCCGATCGCGCACCGTTAGGTCCAAGAAGCCCAAGAGTGTCGCGCCGTTCATGTCTTGATTCGGGCCATCTACGAGAGTGACGCCCACCGGAAACTCTGTCCGCCGAATAACTAAGGCTTCGTCCGCGAGAAGACGCTGATGGTTCTCCCACATCTGTTGCATGTCGGCTACCTCAGATGGTGAGATCGTCAACAAATAGGCTTCGACTGCACCTTCCGGGTCTTCTGACAAGTGGGCGGCAGCGATCATCTCATGGAAGGCTCGCCCTTGGGAGAGCATGCCGGTGGTCGCAGGGTCAAAGCCATCGTCATAAGGAATTCCATGAACGCGTCGCCACGCAACTCGCCGCTCACACACGGAGAGATCAACCAGATCGGTCTTGGTGAGGTTGATCGTTCGAGCGTTGGTAGGAATCCGTTCCCTGCCGGGCGATGGAAAGGCACCGCACAAAGCGGACCGATCACACCAGACGCAGAGGTAGCCCGGCCGAAGTCCACCCTCTCCGAGGGCTGGAGAGTTCTGTATTGCAGCCCGCAGCGTTTCCTCGATCGATTCAGGCTCCTGAATGGGCTCTATCTCGCCGGGCCAAGCCATGACGTCGAAGAAGGTTTCGCCCTTCTGGGCGGTTGACAACAACAAAGCCGACTCTTCGGCGGTCGAGCCCGACCGACCTGTCTTCAGCCTGAAGTGCTCGATCGAACCGTCGGCGAGGATCAGTGACCAGGTGAGATAGACCGACGTTGAAATCCCGGCGGTGTCGTCGTCGTAGGTGCGAGATTGGCCTTCGAAGTCGAATTGTGCATCCTCAGCCGCACCGACGATGCGCCGGACGTTGAAGAACATCTTGCGGATCAGATCCCGCTCTAAGGGGTTCAGCACCTCGAGATTGCGGCTAAGAATCTCCTCAACGGGTTCCTTGGGGTTTAGCCACCCGTCCACAAGGAGATCCCGCAACACAACCCAACGGTCGAGCATTGCCCGAGGCTGTCGCGTATGAGTCGATTGCGAAGCCTGGGCGCAGGGGTGAGTCAGGTCCCTGAGTTTGAGCGTTCGGTAGTTCGGTCTCGCACGGTAAGGAGATGGATCGTCCACCAGGCAAAGCTATAGGTGGCGGCTGACAGAATCCAGCAGGGAATCCCCTTAAGGGGTACCTAACCCGCCCCGGATGCCCATGACACATGTCACAGGGCCGATTTAGGCTCCAACCGTGGCAAATACGATGGATGCCTAGG
>CAZRID010000457.1:0-2408 GCA_964600055.1 uncultured Acidimicrobiaceae bacterium | reverse complement strand
CGAGACGTCAAATGTGGGGCCTGTAGCTCAATCGGCAGAGCAGGGGACTTTTAATGCCCTTCGGCAGCAACACTGAACGGAACCCAATAACCACCGTCGTTATTGGCATCGGCTTCAACACTGAACGGTGAATTATTCTGCTCTGGCTACCACAGACGACCGACTCCGGCATCATCACCGTCGGCTGGAGCCCGGAGGTTCAGGTAACCGATCCAGTCACATATCCGACAGACCCGCGCAGCAGAGCGTCGCCCACGAACTGATAACCGAAAAGAATTCAATAGCTGCCTCCGAACTGAAGAAGGCGGTCTATCAGCGGGTCCCTGGACTTCGTTCAATCCACCGTCCCGGTGAAGCTCATCTGGCAGACTCACCGGCAGAGCCGAAAGTCGGCCCCACCGAGCTCATCTTTCGCATGCCTCCGGTCGACCCTTTCACGGCCTAGCCTCTCCACGAGCGTCGTGTCGCCGGCGGAAGCTGCGGCCGCCAACTGGCGGAGGGCGTCGGGCATGACCAATCTCTCCAGGTTCCGAGCCTTTGACTTGTTGCACGTGAGTCCCCCTGGTGGATCGCGGGCCGTACGATCCCTTTGTGGCTGATGGAACGGCTGTCATGGTGTTCCTATTCACCGCCGTCGAGGGATCGACTGAGCTCTGGGAGAGGCACCCGGGGACGATGTCAGCCGCTCTGAGTGTTCACGATCAGGTCCTTCGAGAGTCGATCGAGGCGGCAGGAGGTCGAGTCTTCTCTACGGCCGGGGACTCTTTCGCGGCGGCGTTCCCCTCGGCCGGTTATGCCCTGTCAGCAGCCGTGGAGGGCCAGCGCGCTCTACGAGGCAGCAGGTCTGGACAGTGGCAACGACACATCCAAAGCGTCGCGGGCCGTCATAGTGTCAGCCTCGTACGATGTCGAGTACCCCGCCCTCCGGCTATGACCAACCGGGTGGATATTTGGGGTTCAGGGGCAGAGGGTCGAGGAAGGTGCTGTCCGCGACGTCGAAGCAGTACGGATTGGCGTGTCCATAGTAGTCGTCGTTGCCGTAGTCAAGCCAGAAGTAGCCGGAGAAGTTATCCGCAACCGGCCACATGAGATCGCCAGGGTGATCGTAGACGTGACCACTGTCGGCGTTTGGGGCGCAGGTTTGCACTGCTCCTAGGATGTGGAGAATCTCGTGGAGCATGGTGGCAATAGGTGGATAGCCACCTAGAACGATGGAGTCGCAGCCGAGGAACGTGATGGCATACCGTTCGATCGAGCTTGCTATCCCACATTGCTGTCCATAGGTGCCATCGTAAAAGATGCCATATATCTTGTCGCTGGGCTGGTTGAAACCAGCTGAGTAGACATCGTTGGCAATCGTCCACCAAGCATTCGAGGCGTTCGCGATCTCGGTCGACGAATGAGGCAGCCGTACGAAGCCAACGTCGAATTCGAACCGCTGCCCGAACGTATCAAATCGAAGGTTCGTTCTACCGGACGCCTCATAGAACCAATCCCGACCATTCGCCGCGAACGCCGCGATCCAGCCTTGCTCATCCAGGTAGGTGTCAACCCCATCCGACGGCACCGCATAGATCAGATGGATTTGGGGGAGGTTGGTGTTGTCGGCTCGATCAACGAGGCTCCTCCTCATCAGGACGTCAATGGGTGCGAGGCCGAGAGCCCGGGTCAGGAAAGACGCCATTTGATCTCGCAGCACCAGGCCGTCCGGACAGAAGCTGGGAGGGGCTGAAGTGCAACCGGATGTGACCCCGGCCTGGTGAACAGCCTCAACGAAAGGGGAGTACCACTGTCCGGCCGGCACGTCCACGAAGCTTCCCGTCATCGGTGCCGCGGGGAGGTTGAAAGCCCGGACGAGGAATGCAGCCATCTCCGCCCGGCTTACCGGCAGGTCGGGTCCGTAGCGCCCATCGCCCAAGCCGGAGGTGATCCCGAGTTCATGGAGCCGTTCGACGTACGCCGTGTACCACTGCCCAACGGGAACATCTGTGAAGTACCCGTGGTACTGGTCCGCTGGCTGCTGGTGGACGGCACGGAGGAGGAACACTGCCATTTCCGCTCGGGAGACCCTGGCGGCGGGACAGTAAGAACCCGGCACGCAGCCGACAGTGATCCCGGCGGCGAAGATAGCTTCGATAGATGGCTCATGGAGGTTGCCATCATCGTCAACAAACGTGCCGCCCGGAACCGGATGGGTTGCTGCCTCCGCAGGCCCCACCCCGATGACTGATGTCAACGCCAACACCGCCAGAAAAACGACGACGAGCTTCACTCGGACCTCCCTACCTGTGGTGGCGCAGCCTGCGCTGCTGCTGCAAGTTGAGTTCTGGGGAGAAGGCATCTGTCCCTATCGGCAGATAGAGGGTCGAGGAGGAGCGGACCTGAGGAGCGGCTACCCGCCCCTCGGA
>CAZRID010000456.1:0-2415 GCA_964600055.1 uncultured Acidimicrobiaceae bacterium | reverse complement strand
CCTGTTCACGGGAGCCTCCAAAACGGTCCGGTGAGTCCGAGTCGATCAAGGATCGCCTGGTTCTGCTCACGGGTGTGGGGACGCCAATCGGGCGAAAGCCGATCATCCCACCAGGCGTGGGCCAACTCGCTCAGTTTCGACACAGGGATCGTTGCTCCCGGGGCGCGGCCACCGAGCCATCGGTCAATGTGTTCTTCCGACCGGAAGAGATTCATGGTGCTTCAAGTGAAGACGATGTCGTCCCACCAAGATCTTGCCGGGACCAGGCAGTGGAAGCGCATCGTCTCATCGCTAGGCCGCTGGCCTCGGATCGCCACCGTCAGTACCTCGCCGCAATCGGGACAGGACGTCTCGATGTCGCCGTCGGTGTGCAGGGCGGCGCAGATCCCGAACGCATCCCAGACGCAATTCGCGTACCACCAGCGACCAGCCCCGCGCACTCGATAGGCGGTGGGGACCGCCGAAAACGGATTCGCCATGCGGAGCTCGTTACCCGCATGCAGGACCAGTGCGTGGTCATCGTGAAGCCGGCGCCAGGCCATCCGAACGAGTTCGGCAGTCGAACTCTGGGTTGCGGCGACCTCATCCGCCGTTGGCGCCCGGCCGAGCTCCACAAAGAGGCGGTACGTTGTGTTGCGAAGCGAACGGTCACCCTCATCCACCCATCGACAGTATCACTGCTGCCTCCAGCCTTCCTGATTAGACCCCTGGGTCGAAGTGCGCCCATATGTCGACGCCTCACCGGCTCCTCGCACGAGCAGAACCGGCAGATATGGGTTGGGGCGCCGCCGGTCGGGCGACGCCCCAGGTCGCTGGCTCTTATCTGGTTGCTCCGGCCAGGTAGGTGGCGACGATGTAGGTGGCGTGACGGTCGAGGGATCCCCGGGCCCGGTCGTATCGCATTGTCGTTCTGGGGTCGGCATGCGACGCCGCTTCTTGGACGTCCCGGAGGGGTACTCCGGCGTCGAGGGCGGCGGTGATGAAGGCGTGCCGCAGCGTGTGGGTGCACGCTCGAGCAGGTCCCCGGCCTTCCGGCAGCCCCGCGCCGAACTCTTCGTTGTCGACATGCGGGGCGACAACGGTCTGGGTGAGGCCGAGTCCCTCCGTGATCGGCTTCTCTGCCTCGGCGGGATCGTCAAGCTCGTCGAAGTGAGGAAGCGTTGCACCGGCGACGACAGCCGGCTGCGCTGGCGCCGGCGTAGACCGTGAGATGCGGAAGGAGGCATCGGCAGACATGATGGGGAGTGATTAGCAGCCAGCAGTGTCCCCCTTGATTGCGCAAGGTCGTTTGGCGACTATGACTTACGCGATCTTGCGTCAGCCGGCTCAGCCAGCGACGCGGTTCATGCCGAAGAGGTTCGACTCGAAGCGCCGCCGGGTCTCTCTTATCCGCCTACGGGGAGCGGAGGCGCGGGCACGTAGCCCGGGGGCAGGGGGGTGCCTGTCTCGTTCGAATCCATCTCGACGATGTCATCCTCCATGGGCCCTAGCAGACCGAGAAGCTCGTCTTGTTCCTTCTTCGGCACGTCGAAATGATTCAGTGTGGCTACCAGGTGCCCCACCAGGGAATCGAACTCCCCTTTCGTGACACCCATCCCATTGTGCGTTTCCTTCATGTCCCGTCCGGTGTAGGTGCAGGGCCCACCGGTCGCCTCACAGACCTGGTCGACCAACATCTTCTTAAGGCGGGGGACATCTGACCGGGCGAACTTCTGGTTGATCCAGGCGTCGCCGGCGCACCGCGGCACGAAGTCATCGACGACGGCTCTGATTGCGTCAAGGCCGCCCAGCCTCTCATACAACGACTGTTCCATTCTTCCCTCCTAAAGGGGCACCCCACACCGCTATGGCGCACTCGCAACAGTACTCTTTGTCCAAGGCGTCCGCTCCCGACCAGGGTCCCGGATATCGCCGGGCGAGGGACTGTTGCTCACCCACCGACGCGTCCATCTCCAGGATGGTCGCCTCCACCGTTTGCGGGGTGACCGGCGACTGCGCACAGTCGTGCCGATCGGAGGCGGTTCGGCCAAGCGCTCGTTACTGCTCGTGATCAGATGATCTGTGCGAATTCAGGGTGTGGACGAGAAGCGGATCGCTGGAGGCCAGTAGGTCTGATTCTCTCACGATTGGTGCGTGCAACATTCTATGAGCCGGGATCGGTGCTGGGTCTGGTAGGCCAGGTGCCAGCATCGGGGTCGTGGGCAACCACCCCGGGTGTGGGGAGCTTGCCCTTCCGTCCCGATCCAGCCTGTCCAGATGAGGATCTCAGTGCCGGTCGCGGCGCAGGTGGAAAACGGGCGGTGGTGGCCCCCTAAGTCACGCCGAGGTCATTTCGGACATCCTCATCCGTGATTGAGAGGGTCCATTCCGAAAGGGACACTTCGGCGCGGGATTGGATCCGTTCTAGCCGTTGGC
>CAZRID010000455.1:0-2415 GCA_964600055.1 uncultured Acidimicrobiaceae bacterium | reverse complement strand
CTAGACTCCCCGCCATGACACCTTGGATTGTGTTGGGCATCGTTGTCGTGCTGGTACTGGCCGTCGTAGCCATCTACAACGGGCTGGTCCAGTCCCGTAATCGTGTCGACAACTCGTGGGCGCAGGTCGACGTCCAGCTCAAGCGTCGCTACGACCTGATCCCGAACCTGGTCGAAACGGTGAAGGGCTATGCCTCCCATGAGCGTGAGACATTCGAGAGGGTCACCCAAGCCAGAAGCGCCGCCCAGTCGGCCACCGGGCCCGCTGAGGCGGCCCAGGCAGAGGGTTTTCTGACCCAGGCATTGCGTCAGCTCTTCGCAGTGGCGGAGGCCTATCCCGAGCTGCGGGCTTCGGAGAACTTCCAGAACCTACAGAACGAGCTCGCCGAGACGGAGAATCGGATCGCCGTTTCCCGGCAGATCTACAACGACACGGTCCTCACCTACAACAACAAGGTGCAGCAGGTCCCGACCAAGATCGTCGCCGGCATGACCGGCTTCAAGACACGGGAGTTCTTCGAGGCCGGGCCCGAAGCCGTCGAGGCTCCTACCGTCGACTTCTGAGTTGCGCCGGCTCGTCCGAGCTCTGATCGTCCTGGCCCTGGTTGTCGCGCCCGCGACAGCAGCCAGTGCCAAGTCGTTCTGGCTCGCCGATGCCGACGTGAGCATCGTGGTCAACGAGGATGGCTCGCTCGCAGTCACCGAACGTCTCACATACGACTTCTCCGGGGACTACACCGGGGCCTATCGCGACATCCCACTCGGCCCTGGCGAGAGCGTCGGTGACATAACGGTCAGCGACGAGTCGGTTTCATACCAACTCGGGGGGTGCACCGAGCTCGGCTGTAGCTCCCCTCCCGGAACATATGGCGTGGAGCAGAACAACGACTTTGTTCGCATCGTCTGGCATCACAGCTCCATCGATGAGCAACGGACCTTCGAGATCAACTATCTGATGGCAGGTGTGGCCACCGCCTACGACGACGTGGTCGACGTCAATCTCCAGGTTTGGGGCGACCAATGGGCCGTCGGGCTCGACCATCTCCAGGCCAGGATGGCGTTACCGGGCGTGGCCGAGCCAGGAGAGGTGCTGGTATTCGGTCATCCGTACGGTGTCGAAGGGGAAACCGATCTCGGCGAGGACAGCATCTCGCCCTCACTGGAGGCGAGCAACATCCCGGCCTACCAATGGGTGGAGTTGAGGGTGATCATCCCCACTCGCCTGCTGACGTCAACCGGCGGGGTAACGGTGGTGCCCGGTGACGGGCTCGCCTCAATCCTCGAAGAGGAGGAGCAGTTCGCCGGGGAGGCCTCCGAGGCCGCTAGCGCATCCAGAACCGGGTTGATATGGGGCTCCGTTTTCGCCCTTGCCATCTCGGCCGGTCTGGGCGGGCTCGTCTTCTTCGGGTATGGCCGCGAGCCCAGGGTCGACTACGACCGGGAGTACGAACAGGAGCCGCCTACCGATCTGAGCCCGGCGGAGGTAGGGGCGCTGCTCACCCAGGGCGTGGTGTCGGAGAAGGAGTTCACTGCCACCCTGTTCGACTTGATCCGACAGGGAGCGATCCAGGCGACACCGTCACAGGTGGAGCAGAAGACCTGGGGTGGTCTCAGGACCGAAACCATCACTGATCTCGTCCTCTCCCTCACCGACAAGGAGACCGGGCTCAGTGACTTCGAACAGTCGGTGATGACCGTGGTGCGTCGGGTGCTGGAAGATGGCCCGCGTCCCCTTCACGAGTTCAAAGAGGCAATTCGCGACGACGCCTCCGCCAATGCGTCGTCCTATCAGAGCTTCAGAGGGAAAGTCGTGGGGGCTATCAAGAGAAGCGGGATGCTGGACGAGTCGGGCAACAACATCGCCTGGTTCGTCGGGATCGCTGTCGTGTTGATGGTCTTCGGATCGTTCTGGCTGCTACCAAGGATCATGAGAGGGCGACCCGGCGGTGAGACCATTGCCGTCTTCGTCATCATCGGGATGGTCCTGGGCGGTGTCTTGCTCCTCGTCCTCCTCGCTTTCCGTAAGGTTCGAGTGAGGCGGTCCAAGGAGGGGGCACTCGAGGCCGAGCGTTGGCTTGCATTCCGACGCTATCTGAACGATTTTTCGCGTCTGGAAGAGGCACCACCGATCTCACTTGCCCTGTGGGACCGGTTCCTCGTCTACGCCATCGTCTTCGGGGTCGCTCAAGAAGTGCTGGAGCAGGCCCGTCTCCACGCCCCACCCGAGTTGGCGACGACATCGTCGATCTACTGGTTCGGCAGCTACGGATACTCCGGTGGTTCAACCGAGAACGCCTTTGCCGGTCTCAACTCGGCCCTCACCGGGGCGTTCAGCCCGCCCTCGGCGAGTGGCGGCGGTGGCGGTTTCTCCGGCGGCGGCGGCGGTGGCGGCGGGGGTGGCGGGGGCGGGGGTGGC
>CAZRID010000454.1:0-2423 GCA_964600055.1 uncultured Acidimicrobiaceae bacterium | reverse complement strand
TCGCCCGTGCCGACCCGAGGCGGGCTGATGGTCGTCCCCGGGAGGTTCTCCTGCAAGCCTGATATGTTGACCGGTGAGAAGGGGCTGGGCGGGCATGGCTAGGATATTGACGGTGACAACACGCGTCCGGGCTTTGGATGGCCTACGAGGATTGGCCATCCTGTTTGTCGTCGTCGCGCACCTTCGGCTTCCCGTCTTCGACTTCGGGGGCCCCGTCGGGGTAACCCTCTTCTTCGTCCTCTCCGGCTATCTGATCACCGGCATCCTCACTCGCCAGGTCGACGGCGGTGGCGTCCATTTCGCCCAGTTCTACAAACGTCGAGCCCGACGACTCCTACCCGCTCTGCTCCTCGCCGTCGCCGGCGGAGCTCTGATCTTCTACCAGGAGGAATGGTGGTCGTACTCCTGGCCCGCGCTCACCTACACCTCGAATTTCATCATGGCCGCAGAAGGTGGCCATCCACTCGGATATCTCACTCACGCCTGGTCGCTCGCGGTCGAAGAACACTTCTACCTGATCTGGCCCCTAGTCGTCTCGGTCATCCCCGCAAGGTGGCGCATTAGGGCCGTAACGCTCCTCGCCGGGATGGCGTTGCTGTGGCGGATGGCCCTCTATTTCAACGAGCCGATCTACCGGGTGCTGTTCTCCACCGACGGGAACGCCGCTGCGTTACTCATAGGCTGCCTCATCGCCGTTGCGGCCGGCCGTCTCCCCGCGCCGAACCGGCGATGGGGCGCATGCGCGACGGTTGGCCTGGTCGCCCTGTCGGTGCTGCCATTCATCCCGGTACGTGAACCCTTGACTTTCCTGGCAATTGCTTTGGCAGGTGTGGCGGTTCATTCAGCCCCGGCGTTGCGTTCCCTCGAGGTCGGCTGGCTGGGCTGGTTCGGCACGATCTCCTACGGCCTGTACCTGTGGCATCCGATCCTGTTTCAGATGTCGAAGTCATGGCTGATGGCGCCGTTGGCGGTGGCAGTTGCATGGTGTTCGTGGCGGTTTGTCGAAGAGCCGATCCTCAGCGGTCACCTTCAGTTGGCAAAGAACTATCGGACCTCGCCTGCTCTCGCGCGGCCTGCCGGGGTGAGCCGATCCGTCCCGAGCCCGGTCGATTCCGTGTAGCCGGCTGCTCGTGCGAAGTTCCAAGCCCCCCTGACTTCATCCTCCGCGTACCCCGCGCCCATAAGCTGCCGGGAAGCGGCGCCAGGGTTCGGGCCGGCGAGAATCGTTAGCACTTGATCGACGAACTCCATGGTCCCACTCCATGGCCGCTCCCCCTCCTCGCGAGCGACGATAGCGGCGACCGTATGAGGTCGCCGAAAATGGGCATCGAAGCCACGGACCACCAAGCGGCCGGGTCCTCATTCAGTCCCGGCTCCGTGTAGTTAACGATGGTGTCGGAGGGGGGACTCCAACCCGCTTCGTTGGGTTCCAACCCTGTCCACTTGATCGTGTACAAGGTCGAACCTCCTGGTGGCGATGCGACAGCCAGGCTAGACGACGCGCGACCAGCAGCGGGGACGTGTTCACCCAAGCCGACGGAGGACCCACCCACCCACACGCCATCTCCCAGAGCTTCAATCCGGATTGTTGCCCGCGTCGACGTACCCCGCATCCGACTCCACGACGTGCGCCCACCCACGCCACCCTGATCATCAAGACCGGCATGCCCGTGAAGGTCGTCAGCGAACGCCTCGGCCATGCAAACCCAGCCTTCACGATCGAGACCTACCACCACGGGCTCCCCGGCATGCAGGCCGACGCCGCACGGCTCTTCGAGGGCCTCGTTGCCGGTAGAAGCCGGTCCCAGACGTAGAACACCCTGCCCAGCACACAGCTGACCAGGGCAAATGGTGGCGGGGGCAGGATTTGAACCTGCGACCTTCGGGTTATGAGCCTTCAGATCGTGGTGCCAGCCCGTACCATCCCGTACCTCGCAGTACCTCTGAGCTGGAGTTTCGCGCATTCTGACTCCCTACCCGTAACACCCCGTGTAGCCCTGTTTCGTTTCTCCCGGTAGAAGATCCGGTAGAAGCCCGGCTGGCCATCAGGCCGGGGCGAGCAGATCCGAGTGGGACTCGACGCTGCCCGGGAGGACCACCAGCTCGACGTTACCGTCGGCGTCGACGGCGACGATCCGGGCGACCTTCGGGTCAGCGTCCTCGTCGCCCACGACCACGTGGCGGCCCACCGACAGCTCGAGGCCGGGTCGGGCATCAGCGGCCCGGGCCCAGAGGTGCCGGTCGTTGGTCATGTCCATGTAGTCGACGGCGATCTCGTAGTCGTCAGGCACGGCGGATCCTCCTTCCATGCCCATCAGGCTACCCCTCGACCCGAAACGCGAGCCTTCCCACCTCGAATGGCTCCGCAATCTCCTAGGGCAGGATCTCGACGTACCCGTCCGTTCCATGCACGCGGATCCGCT
>CAZRID010000453.1:0-2432 GCA_964600055.1 uncultured Acidimicrobiaceae bacterium | reverse complement strand
TCCAACCGGGGATCGGTCCCGAGCAGACCTTGATACCGCCGCTCCACATGATCCCTGATCCTCGTCAGTGTCGACTTGGCCAGCTTGCCGAAGGGGCTCAGCGAGATCAGGGAGCCCTTGGCGCTCTCCCACGTGCCGATGATCCGACCGCTATCGAGGATCACCGGGGCGATCCATCCCGCGGCCCTGGAGACCTCGGCGACACGTCCCGCCGGGATGGTGTGCTCGCGATGGCTGATCGGGGCCAGGGTGTAGGGGTCGAATCCGGGGAGCAGATGGGTGCCTGCCTTGAGCCCAGCTTTGGTGAGCTCTTGTGCACCCCTGGCCGTGACCCATCCCACTTGCCCCTCCACGGACACCGGCACCAGGTCTTCCAGAGACGGGCTCATCAGCTCCCGTCCCGTCTTGGGATCGACCCCGAACCAGCGGGCGAAATCGCCCGTGGTCGCCGGGCCATTGGCATCGAGGAATCGTCCCACAATCTCTCTTATTGCCGAATCTGGATCCACTTCGGGCGAGGCTTCGACCCACCGTCTGGGGTCGACGAAGGTCACGTTCGTGCCGCGGGGAGGCCCTTGGGCGAGCAGGCCTTGGTTCGCTGCCGGTTTGAGGACTTGGCTCCAGCCCGAAGAGAGTGCCTCTCCCAATTTCGGGTCTTTGGCTCGGGTGACGATGGCCTCGGTCAGCTCCTGACGGGTCATCGGGGTGTCGAACAGTACGACAGGGATCGCTTCGGTGATGGCAGCGAGCTGTTTCCGACTGATCCCGTGGTACTTCTCCCAGGCGGCGGTGATCTTCCACGGGCGTTGACGAAGGGCGGCGAACCAGAAGCCCAGCTCGTTGGCCGGAAGCAGATGCAGGGTCCCCCGCATCGCCCACGTCTTCACCAGGCTCCGCTCTTTCCAGAGAAGGGTGTCGAGGTCGGCTACCCCTTTCCCGCGGATCGTCAGGACTTGCACTGCGGACGACACCACCTGGGTCTGCACGCCACAGAGCACCGACGCGGTGTTCACGGGATTGGGGGAGGGCGGGCCTTGGAGGAGTTGCCTGCCAACACGCCACGCCAGCGCCTGGTCCCAGGTCAGCTCTAGTTCGGGTGTCGGCTCAGACCGGCTCATGTTTGGTTAGTTTTATGTCTACCGAATCCAATCCGGAGACCTCATGTGCTACAACGCCGACGCCAGCCCACCCATCGACCCTATCGAGGGTGGAGCCTCGGGTCATGAAGACCTTGTCCTGGGCACCGTTGACGGCAACCGGTTTGCCGCCTTCGCCGCCACCAGCGCCAAGGGCAAAGGACCCGGGGTTGTGATCCTCCCTGATGTCCGCGGGCTCCATCACTTCTACGAGGAGCTGGCGCTTCGTTTCGCCGAGCACGGTTACGACGCCGTGGCCATCGACTATTTCGGCCGCACCGCCGGTGTCGGCAAGCGGAACGACGAGTTCGCCTACGCCGAGCATGTCCCCCGGACCACGCTGAAGGGTGTCACCGCCGACACCGCCGCAGCAGTGGCCCATCTTCGGAAAAGTGACCCCGAACGCTCGGTGTTCACCCTCGGGTTTTGCTTTGGTGGCTCCAACTCGTGGCATCAGGCGGCCGGGGGTCATGGCCTTGCCGGGGCGATCGGGTTCTATGGCAACCCGAAACGTCCGCCAGTGGGACCGATCGAGCGGGTGAGCCAGTTCGCCTGTCCCATCCTGGCCCTCATGGGTGGTGACGACCCGGGGATCCCCAACGAAGTGGTGGAGGAGTACCGGCTGGCTCTGGAGAATGCAGGTGTCGAGAACGAGGTAATCGTGTACCCCGGTGCACCGCACTCGTTCTTCGATCGCAAGCAGGAGCAGTTCGCCACCGAGTCAGCCGACGCCTGGCAGCGTGCGCTGGACTTCATGGCACGTCTCGGCTGACCGGCGCCAGCGGTGCTGTTTGGCCTCGAAGGGACCCCCTCCGCATATCCACTTCGTGTCGGCATGTGAACCTCTTGGATGGCCGCACCGCCACCGAAGCTACGTCGCGACTGCACCCTTCATGGTGGAACCATCGCCGGCTCATCAACCGGGCTCGCCCCGAACGAACGAGAGGAGCAGCATTGTCATCAACTAGAACTCCTGGCACACGCATGACCGAGCCTCTACCAAACCCGGGGGGATTCATGGCCGCCCAATGGGGTCAAGACGTTTACGCCACCAAGCCGTATCCGCTTTGCAGCGTCCAGGACCTCTCAGACCGCCTCGCGCGGTGCCGGGATCTCGAAGACGACGCGCTCGAAGCCACGCGGTCGGCGACGCCCGGCCGGAGCTTCCCGGCGCGCCCAACTCGAGTCGCGCCGGGGGGGTGATGCAGCAGGCTCACCCGATGCAAGTCGTTCACCTGGTCCGCCATGGCCGCACCGCGTGGAACGTGCAGCGGCGGGTAATGGGCTGGCTCGACG
>CAZRID010000452.1:0-2433 GCA_964600055.1 uncultured Acidimicrobiaceae bacterium | reverse complement strand
GAGACCTCGCCACCAACGTCCTCTGCTACGGCGACAACCTCGACATCCTGCGCCGCTACCTGCCCGATGCGCGCATCGACCTAGTCTATCTCGACCCGCCCTTCACTCGGGATGGGAGGATCCTCAAACTGTTGAACATCGTCGATGAGCACACCCGAGAGGCCTTGGCCATCGTGGTCGATCGTCGAATCGACGCCGACGCGACCGTGGCAACCTTGGACAAGATCGTGACGGAACGAGGAACCGCTCCCTGCTTCGTCCGCTGCGACAACGGACCCGAGTTCACTGCCAACGCCCTCCGGGACTGGTGCCGGTTCAGCGGAGCCGGCAGCTCATATATCAAACCCGGCTCACCCTGGGAGAACCCCTGGGTCGAATCCTTCGGCAGCCGGCTCCGAGACGAGCTGCTCTCCGTGGAACAGTTCGACACCCTCCTCGAAGCAAGGGTCATCATCGGAGACTGGAAGGAGGACTACAACCACCATCGACCCCACTCAAGCCTGGGCTGGCAAACCCCAGCGGCCTACGCTGGAAGCCTTAGCCCGGACCAACCAACCCGACTCTCATAACGGGTGGACCAACAACCGGGGTCCGGTCACGGTGGCTTGACTCTCTGCCCAACTTCGAACGCTTGCTCATCCGGTCATGACATGGCCCTTGATGCGTTGACGCACCCTGTTGGTGGCGGTGTGGGACTCGGGCCGGGGGTGTGATGTCAGGCGATTGCCCAGGTGGCGCCGTTGTGGTCGAGGCCGAGGTTGACGAGGCGTCGGAGGTTGATGGCGGCCACCCGGAGGGCGAGTTGGGCTTGGTTGGCTTGGATCGGGAACGGAGCGGACACCCATCGCAGCGTTTCCCGAAGGTGGCCGAGCCTCCGGCGGCGATGTGAACGGTGATTCCTTGGGGACAGGTGACGGTGCGGGTCTGGTGGTCGACGGTGAAGTCGTCTCGGGTGAACCCGCCCTCTATGGCGGGTCGACGCAGCGGGATCGGTTTGATCGCCTGGACATGTCCGGCCGCCCCCAGCTTGGCGCGGGTCTCCCCGGACCCGTAGGCGGAATCGGCCAGCACCTGCAAGCCCGGTTCCTCACCGGCCAACAGTTCGACACCGGTGGGACCGTCCGGGGCGTTGGCGGCGGTCAGCTCAGAGGCGGTGATGATCCCGGTTTCAGGTTCGACGGCTACATGGGCCTTGTATCCGTCCCGATACTCGCTGACCGATTTGTGCATGTGACGGGCCTCGGGATCGAGAGCTTGTCAAATTCTTTGTGTCAGGTGATGGGTTCATGTGGTGGGGTCGAGTCTTGCGGGGAAGGTGATGGCGAAGGCATTGTGAACCGCCCCGGGAAAGGTGCAGGCTCCAATCTCTGAGAGGATGGAGTCATGTCAGACCGAACGAAGCGTTATCCGGTCGAGGTCCGCGACCGGGCTGTGCGGATGGTGTTGGAGCATCAGCGCGAGTATCCGTCGCAGTGGGCGGCGATCACCTCGATCGCGGTGAAGTTTGGACCTACGCCTGAGACTTTGCGGAGTTGGGTGCGCCGGGCCGAGATTGATGAGGGCCGTCGGCCCGGGTTGACGACCGATGAGCGTCAGCGTCTGAAGGAGCTCGAGCGTGAGAACCGTGAGCTGCGCCGAGCGAATGAGATCTTGAAATCGGCGTCGGTTTTCTTCGCGACCGAGCTCGACGGTCGAACCAGGAAGTGATCGCCTATATCGACGTGCATCGCGCCGAGTGGGGGGTCGAGCCGATCTGCAGAGCGTTGCAGTTCGCCCCACGCACCTATTACGCAGCGAAAGTCCGGCCGGTCTCGGCTCGCCGCAGCGAGATGAGATGCTCAAACCCGAGATCACCAGGGTGCATGGAGAGAACTTTGGGGTGTATGGCGCCGACAAGGTTTGGGCGCAGCTCAACCGGGAAGGCATTCCGGTGGCCCGATGCACCGTGGAGCGGTTGATGGCAGAACTGGGCCTGCGTGGTGTGGTGCTTGGCACGACCAAACGCACCACCATCACCGACGACACTGCCAGCAGGCCGAGAGATCTGGTGGACCGTCAGTTTACCGCTTCTGCTCCCAGCCGGCTCTGGCTCGCCGACCTCACCTACGTGAGGACCTGGTCGGGATTCGTCTATGTGGCGTTCATCACCGACGCCTACTCGAGGATGATCGTCGGCTGCCAAGCCTCCCGCTCACTGCGGCCCGACCTGGCATTGGACGCCTTGGAGCAAGCAATCTGGGCTCGTAGTCGCACCGGCCAGAGGCTCGATGAACTCGTCCACCACTCTGATCGGGCAGTATCTGGCGATCCGTTACACCGAACGGTTAGCCGAATGTGGTGCTGTCAACAGCGTCGGGAGCCGGGGCGACTCGTTCGATTGCGATGATCCGGGGGTGCTGTCTCGGGCGGTCTGACCCTTGTTACGAGCGACCG
>CAZRID010000451.1:0-2433 GCA_964600055.1 uncultured Acidimicrobiaceae bacterium | reverse complement strand
GTCCTCGCCCTGCTCACCATGTACGGCATCGACACCGGGATCAAGACCGAGAGGTTCACCGAGATCGCCCGTCTGGTGGCCGACCTCTCGGGGGTGACTCAGCCGGCCAATCGCCCGGTGACCGGGGACATGCTCTACAACGTCGAGTCCGGGATCATCGCCACCTGGGTCAAGAACGTGGGTGACGAGCTGACCGAGCCTTTCCCCTTCAGACCCGAGCTCGTCGGCCAGACTCCTCCCAAGATCGTTCTGGGCAAGGGGTCCGGGCTCGACTCGGTGGCCATCTGGTTGGGCAGCCACGGGATCCACGACGCGGAGACCAAGGAAATAGAGGCAATCCTGACCGAGGTCAAAGGTCGGTCGCTGGCCAAGAAGGGCCTACTCGACGATGACGAGTTCCTCGATATCGTGCGAGAAGTGATTCCGGATAAGGTCAGCTAGTGGTCTGTCGCGCGGGCCACTCAATCCCTGGGAGGGACACAAACTGATGAGAGAAGCATTCTTCGGGCTGAGCACCGACTGGAAAGAGGGCATCAATTGGGCCAACGTGCGGGACTGGAGACTGAAGCGCGCCCATGCCGAGATGGAGAAGGCAGGGCTGGGTGCACTTCTCCTCTTCTACGACGAGAACATGCGTTACGTCTCGTCGACGCTGACCCCCGGTTGGAATCGGCTGAAGCCCGGCTTGCGCTACGTGGTGCTTCCGGCGGGCAAGCCACCGATCGTCTACGAGCAGGGTGACATCGGACTACACCTGAAGGTTCACAACCCGTGGATCCCGAAAGAGAACATTCGCCACTCGTACATCTGGATCAAGGGGGCGGTAGGCCCGGCCGCCGAACAGCAGGTAAACAAGTTCGTCGACTCACTTCTCAACGATCTCGAGGATGCCGGCGTCAAGGACCAGCCTCTGGGCGTCGACTTCATCGACATCAATCTGCTGCGTGAGTTCGAGAAGCGCGACATCAACTGGACCGATGGAATGACCCCGATGATGAACGCCAGAGCGATCAAGAGCCCCGACGAGATCAAGGCCTTCTCCATCGTCGGCGCCATCTGCGACTACGTCCATTACGAGCTCACCAATTACATGAAGCCGGGCATGACCGAGAACGAGGTGGCCGCATTCGGATTCGAGAAGCTGTACTCGATCCCGGGCATGGAAGACGTCGAGGATGTCATCGTGTCTTCAGGCCCCAACGCTTGGCCCAACTGGCGGAACTTCTCAGACCGGATGATCCGCCCCGGTGAACTGGTGATCGTCGACCTCGCCGCCCTCACCTGGAACGGGTTCAAGTCGTGTGTCTATCGCACCTATTGCGTCGGTGGAACGCCGACCGACGAGCACCAGAAGACCTACGACGCCGCCCACAAGTGGCTCTGGGACTCGATCGAGATGGTCAAGCCAGGAGTCTCCACCGCCGACGTTGCTTCCAAGTGGCCATCGGCGCAAGAGGCATGGGGCTACGAGGAAGAGGACCAGGCGGCTGCCAACAACTGGGGTCATGGCCTGGGGCTCGCCCAGTACGACCCTCCGGTGATCTCACGAATCTGGTCGCTGGACTACCCGGTCGAGATCCAAGAGGGGATGACCTTTGCCCTCGAGACCCAGAACGGCAAGCTCCATGATCACGGGGTCCGCCTCGAAGAGATGCTGTATGTGACGGACACCGGCTACGAGATGGTCTCTACGTACAAACAACACGAGATCATCTCGATCACCTGACCGTGTGATCATCGACCTCGATACCGAGGCGAGCCTCGACCCGGGAAAGGTTGGGTCGAAGGCGGCGTGGCTGGCCAGGGGCCGACGTGCCGGGCTTCCCGTACTTCCGGGGTTCGTCGTGGCTGCCCCGACGTCGAGGGATCACATGAGCCTGGGGGCCATGACCCTCTCCACCCGGGGCTCAGGTGGAGCCAGGTTGTCGATCATCCAACAGCCCCTTCCGTTCGCCGACGCACTGGTGGCAGCGGGATCCCGGCTGGCCCCGACCCTGGTCGCACGCTCGTCGACGGGAGTGGAGAGCAGCGGGGAGTGGTCCGGTGCCTTTACCTCCTACCTGGGGCTGTCGCCGGCAGAGCTCCCCCAAGCCGTGGTCGGATGCTGGGCTTCTGCCTTCTCGGTGGCCGCCCTCGAGCGTCAAGTAGCGGCAGAGATCGAGCCTGGCTCGTTCCCGATGGCGGTATTGGTCCAGCGGGCACTGGACCCGGTGGCCGGTGGCACGGCACGGATCGATGACGACGGAACCGTGGTGGTGAACGGCGTCAAGGGCTCCCCGGCTCCCCTGCTCCAGGGTTGGAGCACCGGCGCGGAGGCTCGGCTCGGTGTTGACCGTCCCTGGGTCGGCAGTGACCTGATCGACGTGCTCGACGTGGAGTCTCTCGATGAGATCGCAGCGCTGATCAGGACCGCCCGGGAATCGCTTGGGGCCA
>CAZRID010000450.1:0-2440 GCA_964600055.1 uncultured Acidimicrobiaceae bacterium | reverse complement strand
CCCGATTGTCGTTCTTCGAGCAGTTCGTCACGGGCTGATCATTTCGAACGGGTCTGAAGGCCCCTTGATCTAATCGGTCCAACCCTTAGCCTGGCCGGGACTGGGTTTCGAAACTTGGGGTGGGCTATCAACCGTAAAATCTGGGGCGTTTTGGCCGTGCTGGTCTTCCTCGCATCGGGGGCGATCCCTGCACTGGCAGACAAGGCCTTGCCATCGGGCTTTTCGCTCCGTCCGGTCATCTCCGGGCTCAATCAACCTGTGGCCTTCGGTTTTGCTTCGAACGGCCGCGTCTTCGTGGCCGAAAAGGACGGCCGGGTGAAATCCTTCGACAGCATCGACGACACCACAGCCGCGACGATCATCAATGTCGAGCACAAGGTCAACAGCTATCACGACCGCGGGCTGTTAGGTCTGGCTGTGGATCCCGATTTTGGCCAAGGGTCCGGGTCCGACTATGTCTATCTGCTCTATACCGAAAACGACGGCGACCCACTGAATGACTCGGCTGGCGTCGTGAATGGCCGACTGTCTCGTTTCCTCGTCTCAGGAGACAATGACGTCACGACGACTGAGGATGTTCTGCTTGAGGATCGATGGTGCGCTCAGTTCCCGAGCCACACTATCGGTGATCTGGCATTCGACCAGAACGACAACCTGTTGGTGTCGGCTGGAGATGGCGCCAGTTTCAATGACGTCGACTACGGGAACCTCGGCGGGAACCCCTGCGGCGACCCGCCGAACGAAGGAGGGGCCTTGCGAAGCCAGGACCTCCGCACCGGCGGTGACCCTGTCAGTTACGACGGCACCGTTCTACGGATCAACAAAACCAACGGACAGGCCGCTCCCGGCAACCCTTCGTCGCAGGACAGCCGCATCATCGCCTATGGACTGAGGAACCCGTTCCGGATGACAACCCGGCCCGGCACCTCCGAGGTGTGGGTCGGCGACGTGGGATGGAATATCTGGGAAGAAATCAACCGAATCCAAGATCCGGGTGGAACCATCGAGAACTTCGGCTGGCCGTGTTACGAGGGAGGCAGCGGGACCAGTCTGGCTCACTCCGGCTACATGAACTCACCCAGCCCGATCTGTGGACCTTTAGACAACCCAGCGCTTCCGGTGACCCAGGTGGTGGCCTCGCACTACGCCTATCAACACCTGGCACGCAATGCGCACGACGGATGTTCGGGGGAAGGTGGTGCAGTCAGCGGACTGGCGTTCTACACCGGTGATCGTTACCCAGCCGCGTACCAGGATGCCCTGTTCTTCGCTGATTACTCGATCGAATGCATCAGGGTAATGAGGGCCGGGGCAGGGGGCATTCCTGATCCCGACCAAGTCTCGACCCTCGTTTCACCGGTGTTCCCGGTGGATCTCCAGGTCGGACCAGGTGGTGACTTGTACTTCGCCGATATCGCCTTTGGTCAGATCGTCCGGATCGTCTACAACACCGGCCCGACCGCGGTAGCAACCGCGTCGCCGACTACCGGAGCGATTCCGCTCAACGTGCAGTTTGTCGGATCGAACAGCACCGATGCCGAGGGCGATCAGCTGAGCTATGCCTGGGAGATTGACGGTGATGGTGATTTCGACGATTCCTCGATCGCGAACCCGACGTTCCAATACACGACTGCCGGATCGCGTACGGTCGGACTCAGGGTCACCGACCCTTTTGGTGCCTCCGACACCGATACCATTGTCATTAACGCCGTGGCCAATCAGCCTCCGGTCGCGACCATCACCACACCAATCACAAGCCTGACCTGGAAGGTGGGTGACCCGATCTCGTTCTCAGGCACAGCCACCGACGACGGGGTGGCGATGCCGGCCTCAGCGATGAAATGGGATGTAATCCTCCACCATTGCCAGCTCGTCGGCGGCTGCCACGAGCACCCGCTACAGACGTTCAACGGCGTGAGCGGTGGATCGTTCACGGCCCCCGACCAGGAATATCCTGCCTATCTCGAGCTCCGCCTCACTGTCACCGATGCTGGCGGATTGACCGGCACCGACTCGGTTGAGGTGCAACCTCGAACAACAGTCATCAACTTTGCGTCGGTCCCTGAAGGCGTGAACCTGTCCGTTGGATCCGGTGGAGGGACCGCCCCATTCTCGATCACCGCCATCGAGGCCGGCACGATCTCCGTGGCCGCCCCCTTCACACACATTGTTGGCTCCACCACCTACAACTTCGTGTCTTGGTCTGATGGTGGTGCCCGGAGCCACAGTGTCCCAGTCCCAACGGTTGACATCGCCCTCACCGCCACCTACCAGGCAGTCCCAGGTGGTGGCGGCGGTGGCGGAGGAGGGGGAGGCGGGGGAGGCGGGGGTGGCGGTGGCGGAGGGGGAGGCGGCGTCGAGATTGAAGGCATCCTCGTAGTCGCCGACTTCGAGGATGTCCCCACCACCCACGACTTCTACAACGACGTCATCTGGCTGG
>CAZRID010000449.1:0-2453 GCA_964600055.1 uncultured Acidimicrobiaceae bacterium | reverse complement strand
AGTGCCGGCACGCGAGGCCGCACGAGAGGGTCGTCTCCCAGTAGACCAGCATCGGCGCCCGCCCGTAGACGTAACCCTCGGGCCGGACGGCCCCAACGGCGGTCGGGTGGCCGCCCGGATGTCCGCCGGGGTGCACGGGGCGACGACCCGTGAGGCTTGCCATAGATCTCGCAGAGGTCAATTCCTGCGACTCTAAGGCAATCCGATGGATTCTGGAAACCCGACAACGGATCGCCAGGTGCGGAGGAGAGCTAAGAGTGATGGTCCTGCCGGACGGGCCGATTGATCGCCTGATCGAGTTCAACGGCATCGAATCTTGCGATAGTTTGCAGTTGCCGGTTCTCCGGAGGTAGGGGTCGCACCTAGCAGCGAGCGCGATGGACCCGCAAGGCAGGAGCGACCTCCCGATTTGTCAAAGTATTGGGCCATCCGGCCCAAGCCGGCGAGGGTGTTGCTGCCCATTGGGACAGAGTCTCACCCTCATCACTGCCAGAGGATGGGGCCGGTGATCGAGGACCTCGAATCAAACCGGGTCTCTATTGTGCCGATGAGGCCGGGCTGTTCGGCATTCTTGGGTATCGCAGGACCGGAGGGCTCCGCGAATGTCGTGCCCGGTATGCCCCCCGGCGGAGATAGACAGAAGCGCTGCTGGCCCATGAGGCAACTCCACCAGATGGTGGTGGGTACGAGAACGGTGAAACCATCGATAGTGGTCGAGAACCGTGGTGGAGCCTCCGAATCGAACGAGTGATGGCGAGCTTGGCAACCTCCCCGGCCGGCCTTTCCATGAGTGATCGCTACCCGAGACGGCACCGCAGGAAGTCGAGATTGCCGAGGTCAGGACCGGATTGACCCTGAGGTGTCAGCCAGGGGCCTCACGAGACGAGGGCGGTGGCGAGCAGGACCACCGCCACCGACACGAGCGCTCCCGCAATGCCAAGGTACCGTCCAACTGATGCTCGGTGATCGAAGCCGCACCAGGCAGGTGCGAGCGCTGGCCACGAATTTGGCACGGCTTGTCGACAGGTCGCTGGATCTTTACCAGAGGGCCAGCAAGCAGGTCGACGCATGGCTGCGTGCTAGTACGCGTCGGCGACTGACGACAGGCTCAGATGGAAGCCTTCGATGACAGGTGGCATTGGACGCCGGAAACTCAGCACCAGTTCGTGTTACTTATGACGGACGCGAACGTTCCGAGGGAACTGGCCAAAGGGCTCGACGCCTTCCGGATCATGCTTGGCGAAAACGACGTAACGGCCTATCTGGTGATGATGACGCCCGCGGCTGCTGGAGCTTCACCGGGTGTTGAGGCCCACCGGTTCGTTGTACCTCCACTGCGACCCGACGGCGAGCCCCTACCTCAAGGTGATTTGCGACCAGATCTTCGGGCCAGCCCAATTCCGCAATGAGATGTTTGGAAACGGTTCAATTTCCACTCCGACGTCAAGCGGTTCGGGCGAGTCGCCGATCGCATCTTGTTCTACACCAAGTCAGACGCCGCCCACTTTGAGGTCCTGGCTCCGATACCCTGTCGGTGATGGAATTCGAAACCATTGTCTGGAAAGGACGTTGCGGGCCCTTCGAATTGAGGGTGGGCCCCACCACCTTCCGACCCTCCACCGTTTCCACCCTGCTAGCCGACGCGATGGAGATCAAGGAGGGCAATGTCGTGATCGATGCCGGGTGTGGGTCTGGCGTCCTTTCAATCGTGGCGGCCAAGCTTGGCGCAGGGATGGTTTATGGCGTCGACGCGGCAGAGGAGACCGTCGACGTGGCCACAGCCAACGCCGTTGCACTGGGTGTATCCGACCGCACCAGGTTCTTCCAGGGTGACATGTTCCAGCCCCTGCCCGATGGTGACAAAGCCGATGTGGTCATTGGCGACGTTTCTGGAATACCAGACGAGCTGGCCACGGTCTCCGGCTGGTTCCCGTCCGGCCTCGCCGGTGGGCCGAGCGGCGCCGAGTTGCCGATGAGGATGATTGCGGAGGCAAGCCGTTTCTTACGCCGGGGTGGGAAGCTGTTCCTCCCGACTGGCACCCTCCAGGATGAGCGGTCGATCCTCGAGATGGCCCGGTCAATGTTTGGGTCGATCCGCCAGCTCTCGGAACGCCTGATACCGTTGCCGTCGGCGTTGGCTAAACAGCCGGCGGTGTTGCGTTTGCTCCGAGAGCGGGTGATCGACCTCACAGAACGGGGGAGCCGTTTGCTATGGACCGCCCGGGTCTGGGAGATAACGGCCTAGAGGGCCCTCGAAATCGACCGCCGCCGGACGCTTGTTCACCCGCACACAGCCGGCATTCTGCGCTTCCGTCCCCGGGCTGACAGGTCCTCGGTCATTGGCTGACAGGGTGGCTGACACTGAAATTGGAGGGATACGAAAAAGCGAAGGTGGCACTGACGATGCGATCGGGGTCGAGAGCCATGGCCTCGGGATCCACCTAACTTCCTAG
>CAZRID010000448.1:0-2467 GCA_964600055.1 uncultured Acidimicrobiaceae bacterium | reverse complement strand
GCGGTGTCGCCGAGCAATCGGGGTCGCTGGCAAGGAGCAGGACGAAGGCGCACCTGATTGTTGATCGAGGACGAGGACGCAGCCAGCGGCGTCGGGGGCCGGCGAGACCACGCAGCTATTTGTGCGACGGGCCACTAGAGGCCGAGGACTCAGCTCAGGAGGATCACGCCGAACCAGATGGCGGCGATGGCCAGGCCAGTGGCGAGCTCGATTCCGATCGAGGTGGCCACGGCCGCCAGCGACTGCTTGGTGCGAGGCCACGCTTCCTCGCTGTCGCCCTTCATCCGCTCGGTGATGTAGATGGTCGCTACGAACCCGATCGGCGCTCCGATCACTGGGATGACAAACAGCCCGACGATGGCAACGGCTGTGGCCAAAAGCAGTGTGCTGTTCCGGACCCCGGATTCGTTTAGGCGGCGCTTGGGGATCGAATACTTGATGAAGGTGCCGATGGCGCCAAGCGCCAATGAGAGCAGGGCGATCCCCCAGGCCAACGCCCCACCCTCCACGATCGCCCAAAGGAAAATTGCGCCCACCACCAGGAGCAAACCCGGGATCACCGGCACCACGACCCCCAGCAAACCGACAATGATCACAAGGCCGATGCCCAGCTCACCGAGTTCGTCCATCCCGGGATCGTAAGCCCTGGGGGTGACCCGGGTTATCCCAGCCCGGAAGCGAGGGCGGCGACTGCCTCCGACGCGCTTTCGAGGAGCGGCTCGCCGTGACCGAAGAGGGCCACGTCGAATGACAGTCCGGACAGCTTGCGCACGGAGTCGACGGCGAGCGTCATGTTCTCGCTGAACCCGGGATCGGGGCCATCGACTTCGCCGCCGACGCCGCTGAGGGCATCACCGGCGACGAGCACGCCAGCGATGCTGTCGAGAACAGCGATGTGACCTGCGGTGTGGCCCGGCGTCTCGACGATCTCGAGGTCGAACACCGTGTCACCATCGCCGACCGGCTGCGGTACCACCACCGATGCAATGGCGGGTATGTCCGGCGCCCCGGCGTAAACCATGGCACCCGGTGCACGCTCCAGCACCGAGCCGAGGCTGCCCACGTGATCGGGGTGCTTGTGGGTGAGGATGACGTGGCCGACCGACTCCCAATCCAACCCGGCTTCGGTGAGCCCGGTCTCGATGGCATCAGCGCTGCCATCGACGCCGGTGTCGACGAGAGCGGCTTCCCCGGCCCGATACAGGATATAGGCGGAGACGAAGCCCAGATCGACGCGTTGGAAGGCCGATCCGGTCGGGGCAGCTGTTGTTGAGGTAGTCCCCGCAGTCGTGGTCGAGGTGGTCGTGGGCGTTGGATTGGTGGAGGTGCTTCCCGGGATGGTCGAGGTGGACCCGGCCCCGGAGTCATCCGAACATGCCACCGCACCGAAGACGACGATGGCCAGGCCGGCCTTGCCCATCTGCTTGATCGCCACACGACGGTTGAGTAGAGGATGCGTGGTCATTGGTCCTTCTCGATCGGGCGATCGCCACAACCTACCCGTGTCCACCAGATGTGTAGCTTCCCCCGGATGGTTACCAAGATCATGCTGCCCGAGTCCGAGCTTCCGACCCATTGGTACAACATCGTCCCCGATCTCCCGGTCCCCCCACCTCCGGTGCTGCACCCCGGCACCCACCAGCCGGTGGGACCCGACGATCTCGCCCCTCTCTTCCCGATGGACCTCATCCTCCAGGAGGTCAGCGGCGAGCGCTTCATCGAGATCCCGGAGGAGGTGCGTGAGATCTATCGCATGTGGCGTCCGACCCCCATGTACCGGGCCCACAACCTGGAGAAGCTGATCGGTGGCCCGGCCCGCATCTACTACAAGTACGAAGGGGTCAGCCCGGCCGGGTCGCACAAGCCGAATACAGCCGTCGCCCAGGCCTATTACAACGCCAAGGCAGGCATCAGGAAGCTCGCCACCGAGACCGGAGCCGGTCAATGGGGCTCGGCGCTCGCCTTTGCGTGTTCGCTGTTCGGGATCGAGTGCGAAGTCTTCATGGTCCGGGCCTCATACGACCAGAAGCCCTATCGGAGGGCCATGATCGAAACCTGGGGCGCCACCATTCACCCTTCCCCCTCCGACCTGACCGAGACGGGCCGCGGGATCCTCGCTTCCGACCCGGACACACCGGGAAGCTTGGGGATCGCTATCTCGGAGGCCGTCGAGGTCGCCGCAACCCACGATGACGTCAAGTACTCCCTGGGCTCGGTGCTCAACCACGTGCTGATGCACCAGACAGTCATCGGCGAGGAGGCGCTCAAGCAGCTGGCTCTCGTCGAGGAGACGCCTGACATCGTCATCGGATGCGCCGGTGGCGGCTCGAACTTCGCCGGCTTCAGCTTTCCCTTCGTCAGAGAGAAGCTGGCGGGGAAGATGGACCCAACGGTGATCGCGGTCGAGCCGGCTGCGGCGCCGTCACTGACCCGGGGCAGCTATCAGTTCGACTTTGGTGACACGGTC
>CAZRID010000447.1:0-2477 GCA_964600055.1 uncultured Acidimicrobiaceae bacterium | reverse complement strand
GTGCCCGATTGCTCTACGACGCTTACCTCAACCGGGTCCGGTTCCTTCATGAAAAAGAGATACTCATGGGATTAATTATGGCGGCCAGGTATGCCCGAACGACACGTAGAGGCTGGGTTCTGCCCAGCCATCCGGTCACTCTCCGTCGGCGACTCCAAGAAAGCCGAAAAACCCCCGTCGCAACGGAGGTTTTCGTTCGTAGTGGGGGCGGGATTTGAACCCGCGACCTTCGGGTTATGAGCCCGACTAGTGGAGCCGGAACACCGATTTGGAAGGTCGATCAGCGATGGTCGACATCGTGATGGATCGGAACCGCTGCTAACGAGTGATTGCCCATGTCAGGCTCTGTCAGGCGGTTTGTCATCAGTCTGTAATCAGCGGAGGGACGGAAGAGCCGTTAATGGACGCGGTCCCGACCGCTTGGGCCTTTCGGCCCTGGCAACAAACCCAAGTTGCCTCGAATACTCCGTGGCAGCAATCAGGTTGGTTGTCGGCTACCTAGATTTCGAAATGGTTTTTGTCGTGGTGGCCATCCCATTGAAGGAGGATTTGATGAAGACCTGGTTGACTATTGGCGCAGCTCTGGTTCTGTTCCTGGTCGCCTGCGACGGCGGGGGGACGGCTACCACATCCGCCGCAGAGACCACGACGATCGCGACGACCGCGACCACCACCGCGCCAGAAGTGACCACCACGGTGATGGAAGCGACCACCACGGTGATGGAGGACGAGGAGGGTCCCGCACGAACGTTGGAGGCCCCCCCGGCCTCCATCACCGTCGACGGCGATCCCGCCGATTGGGACGGGATTGCGAGTCTTGATCTCACCCTGGAGGCCATCGAGGGTGAGGATGTCGAGCCGCTGGCGGCGACCGTCCAGGTGGCCCACGACGACGAGTTCGTCTATGCGCTGTTCCGGGTCGAGGACGATTACAACTGGAACCCCGAGGATGCGTTTCTTTCGGCCGCGTCGGCGGTCATGTGGCGGGTCGATGCTGAGGCCGGAGAGCACATGGGGGCCGAGGAGCCGGACCGTGAGACCAGTCTCGGCATGGTGGACATCTGGCACTGGGAACTCGAGTGCGCCGCCGGCGTAGAGAGCGGTGGGGTAGCGGCGGGTCCCGGTGATGGTGACCTTGGCAATGACTCAGGGTGTAACTTCGACGACGAGTGGGCGACAGTGCCCGACGAGCGTGAGGACGACAACAGTGCCACCGGTGAGAACAGCCTGCTGGGCGTCTGGAATCACACCAATCCCACCGAAGACGGGGAGGGAAGCTGGATCTTCGAGATGCGGCGACCTCTCCAGACCGGTGACGAACAGGACGGGCAACTGGAGGTGGGCGGGGCCTCGGCAGGCATGGCCCTCGCCTACTGGGATCCGGACTTCGGCCCGGAGGGTTGGGAGGACGCCACCCACGTTCAGAGCGCCAACCAGGGCTGGATCGAGGTGACGCTGGCGGCTGGCTAGACGAACCAATCGGAAAGGGGGGTACTTTGGTGCCAAGACAGACAAGTTGGGCCGTGGCCGGGATGGCCGGACTGGCGATCGTGGCGTATTTCGCCCTGGCGACGGTGTGGCTTCCCTCCTGGGTGCTGCGGTTGCCGGCCGTCGCACAGGCTTCTCGATCCGTGGCCGACCTGGTGGGCACGGCGGTGTGGGCGGCTTTCCTGGGGCTGGGGATGTTGGGTATGCGGGTCGCCCAGCGCAGGGGGTGGATCTGATGGAGACGCTCCGGTTCTTCGACCGCAACATCCCCTGTCTGGCTGCCTGCCCCGTACACACCAACGCCGGAATGTACGTGGCGGCCATCGCCGACGGCGACGATCTGACCGCCTACCTGACCGCCCGCCTGCCCAACCCTTTCGCTTCGGTTTGTGGACGGGTGTGCGCTGCCCCATGCGAGGACGCCTGCCGGAGGGGTGAGATCGACCAGCCGATCGCCATCCGGGCGCTCAAGCGATTCGTCACCGAGCAGTACGGGGTGGAGGCGGGGCCCCACGGCCAGTGGCCGCGGGTGGCAACCCCGCCGCAGACGTCCCGGCCCCAAAGCGTGGGGATTGTCGGGGGAGGCCCGGCCGGCCTGGCCGCCGCCCACGATCTCCGTCGTCTCGGGTACCGGGTGACCGTCTACGAGGCGACCGGGGAGCTCGGGGGGATGATGGTGCTGGGGATTCCCGAATATCGGCTCGACCGGCGGCTGCTGCGGGCGGAGATCGATGCGATCGTCAGTCTTGGGGTCGAGGTGCGCCTCGATAACCGCCTGGGAACCGACGTCATGCTCGGCGATCTGCGGGAGCGCCATGATGCGATTTTCCTGGCGTTTGGCGCCTCGCTGGGACGCGGGCTCGACATTGACGGCCACCAGGCCGACGGGGTGTTCCGAGCGTTGGAATTCCTCATCAACCTCAACCAGGGATTTCACGTCGACGTCGGGCAGCGTGTGGTGGTGATCGGCGGAGGCAACGTAGCCCTGG
>CAZRID010000446.1:0-2480 GCA_964600055.1 uncultured Acidimicrobiaceae bacterium | reverse complement strand
TGATGAAATCAATCCGGCTGGTGGCCTTGCTGGCCGCTCTCGCCCTGATACTCGCCGCGTGCGGCGGTGACGGGGAAACCGGTGGTACCACTGATGTTGGCGCCCTCGGCCTTGTGGCCGATGGCACCCTCACCGTCTGTACCGATGTCCCCTATCCGCCTATGGAGTTCGAGGACGCCGAGGCCGAATCCGGATACGACGGTTTCGACATCGAGTTGATCGGCGCCATAGCCGAGGACCTTGGTCTCGGTCTTGCCGTCGTAACCCCGGGCTTCGATGCGATCACCTCGGGTCTGGCGATGGAGTCCGGTGACTGTGACATCTCGGCGGCATCGATCACGATCAACGCCGAGCGCGAGGAGGGCGTGGACTTTTCCGAGCCTTACTTCTCTGGCGATCAGAGCCTGCTGGTGAAAGCGGACTCCGGCATCACCGAATTGGCCGGTCTGTCGGGTATGGGTCTTGCGGTCCAGTCCGGTACGACAGGTGCTGCATATGCCGAAGAAAATGCCGAGGCAAACGGATACGAGGTGGTGTCGTTCGAGGACGCCGCCGGACCTTATCTGGCTCTCGACGCCGGCGACGTGGGCGGAGTGATGACCGACATCGTGAGCAACCAGGGTGTGGCCGACCTGGACGACACCGTGGCTGTGATCGAGACATTCAACACGGACGAGTCCTACGGTCTTGCGGTCAAGGAGGAAGGCTCCGAAGCCCTGCTCGAGGCGGTCAACGCCTCATTGGCCAAGTTCCAGGACGACGGCACCTACGACGAGATCTACGCGAATTGGTTCCCTGAAGCCTGACCTGGCTTCGAAAGGCGAATGGAAGGGGGCGGCCGACTAGGGTCGCCCCTTCTTCATGGCCATGACACCCCGGCGGCGTCAAAGATTGATTCGCGGTGTGATGTATGCCATCGCGGTCGTCGGGCTCGTCACTGTCGTGTTGCTGGCCGACTGGGACCGGATCGCATTCAACTTCTTCAATTTGGACGTGATGCGGGACATGTTCCCCGAGGTGATCACCCTCGCTGCTCGCAACACGATCATCTACACCGCCCTTTCCTTTGTCTTCGGTTTGATCATCGCTCTCGCCCTGGCCTTGATGAAGATCTCGACGATCAGGCCCTATCGGGCATTCGCCATCGGATACATCGAGCTGTTCCGGGGTCTTCCGGCCCTGATCACCCTGATCTTCATCGGCTTCGGTCTGCCCATTGCCTTTGAAGGTTTCCGAGCACCTGGGGGAAGGCAAGGGGCCGGTGTCATCGGGCTCTCCATAGTGGCCGGGGCGTATATGGCGGAGACGATCCGGGCCGGGATCGAGGCGGTGCCACGCGGCCAGGTGGAGGCGGCCCGGTCGCTGGGGATGTCCAAGAGCAGGACCATGTTCAGCATCGTCCTTCCCCAGGCATTCCGGATCATCATCCCGCCCCTGACCAACGAGATGGTGCTCCTGATCAAGGACACCTCCCTCTTCTTCGTGCTGGGCACGACTCCGATGACCAAAGAGCTGACCAAGTTCGCCCGGGACTTCATGATCGACATCCGCAATGCGACGCCCCTCACCGTGGCCGCCATCGTCTATCTGCTGATCACACTGCCCCTCACCTACCTGGTGAGCCGTCTCGAGAGGAGGGCGGCGGTGTCGCGATGACCGCGGCGATCGACATCCGCGATCTGCACAAGTACTTCGGTGAGCTCGAAGTGCTCAAGGGGATCGACTTCGAGGTGGCCGATGGCGAGGTGGTGTGTGTCATCGGTCCTTCCGGCTCGGGAAAATCGACCCTGCTTCGGTGCGTCAACCGTCTGGAGGAGCCGACATCAGGCACCATCCTGATCGAGGGCGATGACATCACCGACCCCGACGCCAACGTGGACAAGCTACGGACCCGTATCGGAATGGTGTTCCAGCAGTTCAACCTCTTTCCGCACCTGAACGTGCTTCGAAACATCACGATCGCCCAAACCAAGGTGCTGAGGCGCTCCCGTGACGAGGCGGACCGGGTAGCGCGCCAGGTGCTTGAGCGTGTTGGGCTTCTCGACAAGATCGATGAGTACCCGATCCGACTCTCGGGAGGTCAGCAGCAGAGGGTGGCGATAGCCCGGGCTTTGGCCATGAACCCCGACATGATCCTCTTCGACGAGCCGACTTCGGCTCTGGACCCGGAGTTGATCGGTGAAGTCCTCGATGTCATGCGGGGCCTGGTGAAGGATGGGATGACGATGATGATCGTGACCCACGAGATGACCTTTGCACGTGAGGTGGCCAACCGGGTGATCTTCATGGACGAGGGCGTTGTGGTCGAAGAGGGGCCGCCACACCACATCCTGGTCAGCCCCAAGACCGAACGGGCCCGGCGATTCCTGCGAATGGTGGAAGCGAAGTAGTGGGGAAACCCCCCTCCCCCCTTCGGGGTACTCCCCCCTGCTGTCAAGACCGGGGTGATGGTTGACAGGTGTGCGGGGAGATGGTTGACA
>CAZRID010000445.1:0-2505 GCA_964600055.1 uncultured Acidimicrobiaceae bacterium | reverse complement strand
CGCTCAACCCGCTGATCAAGGTGATGAACCTGATCTCGCTGCTGATCCTGCCCGCCGTGATCGCCCTCCAGGACTCCTCCGCCCGGTTTGTGGTCGCAGGGATCAGCCTGGTAATCCTCATCGGCGCCATCACCTGGTCCAAGCGCCAGAAGGGCGTCGGCGCCATGACAGCCGACCCGGTCAGCGCCGAGCAGTGATACGACGAACCTGAGGTTCTGCGTTTCACATGTGAAACGAACCGTCTCAGGTTCAACGCTCGGCACCCAGCCCGGGGTCAGGCTGAGACTGCGTGTTTCATATATGAAACGTGGAACCTCAGGTTGTCGTTTCAACGTGGGAACGGGGCTAGGTCGTAAGGGTCGCCAGGTGGCTGGCGAAGTCCTCGGGGATGCGTCTCGGCTTGCCTACCAGGTCGGTGAAGGCGGCCGACACCGTCAGTCTGGCCACCACCTCATCGCCCCGCAGCATCACCTGCTGCCAGGTCGACCTGACCCGCGCGACGTCCTCGATCCAGGTGTGGATGGTCAACTCCTCACCAAAGCGGGCGGCCGCGGTGAACCTGGCCTGCAGCTCGACCACCACGAGCTGCCAGCCCTGGCTCTTGAGGCGGTCCAGGCCCCACCCCATGTCGGTCAGATAGTCGATACGGGCTGTCTCGAAGTAAGAGAAGTAATTGGTGTGGTTGACGTGGTCGTAGGGGTCCAGCTCGTAGAAACGCACCCGAACCGAGGTGGTATGCACCTCGCGATCGGTTGGTAGCTCGACGGCCAATCTCTCTCCTCGACTCAGACCGGCCGAGGCTACCCTCGCCGCCATGAAGGCCTGGCAGCTCACCGACACCAAAGGGATCGAGTCCTACGCCCTCAGCGACGTCGATGAGCCGGCGCCCGGACCCGGCGAAGTCCGGATCAAGATCAGCCACTCGGCGCTCAACCACCTCGATCTCTGGGTGTCCCATGGCCTCCCCGCACCAAAGCATCTTCCCCACACCACCGGTGCCGACGGTGCCGGTTATGTCGATGCGATCGGCGAGGGTGTCAGCGGATTCGAGATCGGAGACGAGATCCTCATCGACCCCTCCTTCTCATGTGGCCACTGCGCCCACTGCCGAAACGACGACATCGTCTACTGCGACTCGTTCCAGATCCTCGGTGAGCACCGCCCGGGGACATTCACGGAGAAGATCGTGATCCCCACCATCAACGCGGTCCGCAAACCGCAGGCCATGTCGTGGGAGGTCGCTGGGTCGTTCGGTCTGGTTACGGCCACCGCCCTCCGCATGTTGGAGAGAGCGAAACTGCGGTCGGAACAGACTCTGCTTGTCGTGGGAGTGGGCGGTGGTGTCTCCGCAGCGGCGATGCAACTCGGCCTGGCGATGCGGGCCAGCGTCTACGTCACGTCACGCTCGCAGGACAAGATCGACTGGGCTATCGAGAAGGGTGCCACCGGTGGTTTCATATCAGAGAGTGAATTCGGCACGGAGATGACCGCCTTGGGCGGCGCCGACGTTGTCGTCGACAATGTGGGCCCCGTCACGATGCGACAGTCGATGCGCGCCGCCAGGAAAGGCGGGCGGGTCATGATCTGTGGCTCCACGAGCGGGCCCAAGATGGAACTGACGGTCCCCTATCTGTTCTTCCGTCAGCTCGAGTTGATCGGCTCGTCGATGGCCAACCATGCCCAATTCGCCAGGGCGTCGACGTGGGTCACCACCGAGGGGGCCGAGTCCCCGGTGGGCAAGGTCTTCGACTTCGGCGATCTCCACGCCGCACTCGAATATCTCGAGTCGGGCGAGCAGGTCGGCAAGGTCGTGCTCCGTCACCCCGAGTGAACGATGAAGACATCCAATGTCCTGATCGCGGTCGGGGTGGGCATAGTCCTGATCGGAGTGTTCCTCCGCTTCTTCCCGTCGCTTTTCTCATGGTTCGGTAACCTCCCCGGTGACATCAGACGCGAGTCCGAGAACACGCAGGTCTTCATCCCAATCACCTCGATGCTGTTGATCAGCGTCGTAGCCACACTGATCATCAACGTCGTAGCCCGTCTGTTCCGGGGCGAGTGAGACTCATGGAGGCGGCAGCCCTCATCGCCGTTGGCCTGATCGGACTGTTGATCCTGTTCCAGATCGCCCTCACACTCGGGGCCCCTTGGGGCAAGGCGGCGTGGGGTGGTGCCAATGAGGGAACACTGCCCCGGAAACTCCGTCTGGCCAGCGCTATCTCGGCGTTGGTTCTTGCCCTCGCGGCCTGGGTGATTCTGGCCGCCGCCGGGCTCATCACCCCTTCCCCGGTTCCGGAGTCATGGCTGACACCACTTATGTGGGGACTCACCGGCTACTTCGCGATCGGTGCCCTTCTCAACACCATCTCCAGATCGAAAGTGGAGCGGATCTGGGGCCCCGTGTCGTTGATCATCGCTGTGTGTTGCGGGCTGGTCGCCGCAGCCTGACGCTCAGAGCCCCCCTCCCCCCTTCGGGGTACTCCCCCCTCCGGGGGGAGAAACGGA
>CAZRID010000444.1:0-2507 GCA_964600055.1 uncultured Acidimicrobiaceae bacterium | reverse complement strand
CTGGTCGTTACGAAGGCACCTTCGTTCGGGAGCGGGCCGTCGACGCAGTGGCTTCCCGTCTCGGGCTCGACCCGATCGAGGTGAGGCGCGTCAACCTGATACCAGAGGAACGAATCCCATTCAAGCGCGGGATCGATGCACTTGGCACTGAGGTCACCTACGACTCTGGTCGCTACCACGACCTTTTGGAACGGGTAATGCAACACGTCGACTACCCGACGCTTCGTCATGACCTGGAGCAGAGGCGCGCTGCCGGCGAGATGGTGGGATTCGGACTCGCGTACTTTGTCGAGAAGAGCGGGCTGGGTCCCTTTGACGAGGTCCGGGTGGAGGTCGATACCGACGGCCGGGTCGAGGTGATAACGGGTGCGGCATCCCTCGGCCAAGGGGTGGAGACTTCCATCGCCCAGATCTGCGCGGAGAAGCTCGGGGTGGTCATCGAGTCGGTCCGGGTCACCCATGGTCAGACCGAACGGATCGGGCGCGGGATGGGAGCCTTTGCCACCAGGGTCACCGTCATGACCGGTTCTGCCACGACCATGGCAGCAGGCTCGGTTCGCGAGAAGGCGCTGCGCATCGCCGCCGACCTTCTCGAGGCCAGCGCGGTCGACCTCAGGATCGAGGACGGCAGTGTGTTCGTCGAGGGCAGTCGCGACGGCCCTTCTGTGACTCTGGGGGAGCTGGCAGCGGCGGTAGCGCCTGGGTCCGCCGGAGCGCAGAGACATGGTCCAGGTCTGGTCGCCACAGAAGTTTTCCTATCCGACCACATGACCTACCCGTACGGCATCCATGCGGCGGTGGTGGTGGTCGACCCGGCCACCGCTGGATGCAGGGTCGTTCGGTACCTGGTCGGCTATGACGTGGGCCGTGCAGTCAACCCGATGCTGGTTGAAGGACAACTCATGGGCGGAGTGGCCCAGGGGATCGGTGGCGCCCTGCTCGAGGAGTTCCGATACGACGGCGCCGGCCAGCCTCTGTCTGCCTCATTCATGGACTACCTGCTGCCGACGGCGTCTGAGATCCCGGCTGTGGAGTTGGTCCTTCGTGAAGACGCTCCGAGCCCGCTCAATCCCCTCGGGGTGAAGGGAGCGGGGGAGGGCGGCATCAACGCGGCCGGAGCAGCCATCGCCGCCGCGGTGGACGACGCCGTGGCCTTGCCGATGGGCGTCCTCAGGCTCCCGATCTCACCCGTGAGACTTCACCAACTCCTGAACAGCTGAGGCGCCCGGATCGAGATGACCGGCCCGGAAGATAATCCGAGCATCGTGTTGAGCAGCGCTCACGCGGATTGTGTAGTGTCAAAACGAAGAATCATTGTCTAGGAGAGTCGCCCAGATGCCCCCACAGCCCGTGCAGTCCAGCGCCCCCCGCCCTCTCGCCAACTACTCCGAAGCGTACAAGGTGGGGAACCTCGTCTTCGCCGCAGGTCAATTGGCTACAGACTTCCAGACCGGAGTGCCGCCCGATGCCGGTATCAATAAGGCCTTCCCGTTCTACGGCTCGGAGATCAAGCAGCAAACCCGCTACATCCTGAACAACCTGAAGGACACATTCGAAACAGCAGGGTCATCACTGGACAACATCGTCAAGGCCCAGGTCTTCATGACAGACATGCGCGACTTCAACGGTTTCGATGAGGTTTGGAAAGAGTATTTCGGGGAGAACCTCCCGGCACGAACCACGGTCGGTACCACCGAGCTGCTGGGAGCCGGGCCAGACCAACTCCTCGAGATCGATCTTGTCGGGCACACCAACGACGTCGAACATCAGCTGATCGCGTCCCAAGGACCCCGACCCCTCGCCAACTACACCGAAGCGATCCGTTCGGGCAATCTGGTCTTCGCTGCGGGTCAGATCGCCAACGACTACGTCACCGGTGTGCCGCCTGAAGCCAGGATCCATCCGAACTTCCCGTACTACGGCTCTGATATCAAGCTTCAGACCCGCTTCATCCTGGAGAACTTCAAGACGACCTTCGCCGCGGCGGACTCGTCACTCGACAACGTGGTCAAGGCACAAGTGTTCCTGCGCAACCTTCACGACTTCAACGGTTTCGATGAGGTCTGGAAGGAGTACTTCGCCGGTTCGCCGCCTCCCCGAACCACGGTGGGAACCACCGAACTGCTGGGATCAGGACCTGACCAGCTCCTCGAGATCGATCTCATCGCACACACCAACGGCACCAGCAAACAGGTCGTCCAATCTGACAATCCAAAACCGCTGGCGGCATACTCGGAAGCTGTGGTTGTCGACGGTCTTGTGTTCGCCGCCGGACAGCTGGCGTCCGACTTCAAGACGGGGGTTCCCGAGACGGCTCGAGCGAATCCCGCGTTCCCCTACTACGGGTCGAACATCAAGAGTCAGGCCAGGTTCATCCTCGACAACTGCCGGCGGACCTTCGAGGCGGCTGGCTCGTCACTTGACAACGTGTTCAAGGCACAGGTGTTCATGACAGATTTGCGCGACTTCGACGCCTTCGATGAGGTGTGGAAGGAGTACTTCAAGGT
>CAZRID010000443.1:0-2509 GCA_964600055.1 uncultured Acidimicrobiaceae bacterium | reverse complement strand
CCTTCAGTCTCCAAGGAGGCCCGGGCTGACGAACGTCTTTGGGATCTACACCTAGTCGTTCCCGGTGGAGGATGGACGCCTTTCGGATATGCATCCTGGTCTCCCGACGGCGAGTGGCTTGCCTTCGAGACGACACCGCAGATCCTCGATGCGAAGCCGGGGGCAGCTCGATGGGGTGGCGAGAAGACGGACATTGAGATCATCCGACCTGACGGATCGGGTCGCAGGCGTTTGACGCGCAAGGCGGACTATGCCGGCTCACCGGCCTGGTCACCGGACGGAACAACAATTGCCTTCACGTTGAGCAATCACGTCGATGATTCGTATGGCGCCGATAGCGCGATCTACACCATGGACCCTGCCGGGCACAGGCGGCGGCTGACGCCGCCGGGTGTTACCGGCCGCCCAGTGTGGTCACCCGACAGCAGCGAGATCGCCTTCGTGGAATATGGGAACGGGATCTTCATCATCGGCCGCGACGGCCGCAATTTGCGCCATGTGGGCCCAACAGACGCTGAGGGCGTGACCTGGTCGCCGGACGGGGGGCGCTTCGCGTTCACGCGATTGGAACCGGGATCGGGGCGTGATGATCAATCTCCGAATTTTGGTCTCTATGTCATGAGCAGGGACGGTTCACAGGTCAAGCGCATCGCCTCTTCCCTCTTTGATGTCTGGGAAAACGAATGGTCGCCCGACGGTATGTGGATCGCATTCGCCGGGGTCACGGCTATCGAGGCTCCAGAATGCCCTGCTCGATCTTCGGCGATCTTCATCATTCATCCCGACGACACATCGCTCCGACGGGTGTCTCCTTGTTGGCCGAATGTCCAGTCGCCGTCCTGGTCACCGGACGGATCGAGAATCGCGTTCCTGGGAGACGAACAAATCCCGTCCAGGAGTGTCAACAAGAAGGGGCTAGTCGTAGTCGATCCGGCGGTCTTCACTAGCAGCATCTACACGGTGCGTGCCGATGGAACAGAGCTACGGCGTCTTAAAGGACGTGCCGAGTCCGGCTTGACTTGGCAGCCCTCGTAACTTCACGAGCTCCTCAATAGCGCACGGTTCGAAAGCAGTCTCATCACCTCCACAGCGTGTTGTCGACTTCACAACGATTGTGGGTCTGCGTCGGCTAGGCCTGTTCCGATCCGAATGATGCGTGCACCATCTGCGGCCCACACGTTCCCGTCAGGCCCCGCTGTGAGCTGTGGCAGACAGAAGGAACGGGCTGGGTTTGGTCCCAACTTGAACATTCGGATCTGTCCGTCAGTTGTGACACGACCGACCCTGCACGTCGGTATGTAATTCCTGCGTCGCCCCACAATGTCGACCTCGGTCTCTGTGAACCACAGGTTCCCGTCTGGTCCAACGATCAACTCCTCTGGAGCCTGCCTGTTCGGAAGCGGGAACTCGGTGATGACGCCCTCCATCGTGATCCGCCCGATCTTTCGCCCGGCCTTTTCCGCAAACCAGAGGTTGCCGTCAGGCCCCACCACGAGGCTGTCAGCGAAGCTGTTGCGCGTAGGGATCGAGAAGGTCGTCATGGTCCCGTCGAGGGACATGCGAACGATCCGGTCATGTCCGTACTCGGTGAACCAGAGGTTGCCGTCCGGACCGAACACCATGTAGTAGGGGGACGTCCCCCTCGCAGGGAAGGTCGTGAACTGCCCGGAGGAAGAGATGTGGCCGATCTGACGCCCAACCGTGGTGTGGTACCAGACGTCGCCGTCAGGCCCTGCCACCAAGTCGCTGAGGCTCTCACCCTTCCTTGGTCCTTCGAAGATCGTGAAGGTGCCGTCCAGCGTCATGCGACCAATTTCGTCGTATGACGTGAACCAGAGGTTCCCGTCAGGTCCCACGGCGAGATCAAGGGCCACGCCAGAATCTTGAGGCAGCCAGAACGCAGCGATCGCGCCATCGGGAGTGATGCGAACGATCGGGTCGCCCTCGGCGAACCAGATGTTGCCATCGGGCCCCACGAGCATCCCCGACCACCCGATATCCCCGGGAAGTCTGAATCGCCTGATGTGGCCCTCGGGAGTCACGTGCCCTACGAGATCGCCCGGACGATCGCGAGTGCCCGCAAACCAAACGTTGCCGTCGGGTCCGGCGATGGGCGCATGGACCTGCGCCGACTTCACCGGAAAGACGGCTACATCGCCAAGAGGTGTTGCCCCTGCCGGGGATGCGGCCGCGAGCACAAGCGACATGCAGAGGAGCAGGCCTAGCCGTCGCCGATTCCCGTGATGGCGCACCGGATAATCCAAGCACAACCCTTTTGATCCCAACAGATCCGGCGATCTGCACCGCCGTGTCGGGCTGACGCGCAGTTCGACAGCGTTCATTCGGAGCGAGTGAGTTCGTGCAGCTGAGCGCCGAAGGTGGGGTTCGAAAGCAGTCTCATCACCTCTACAGATGTCGGCTTGCCCGGCCGAGTGTGAACTTCAACGCACGACTTCCACGGCCCAGCTCGCTCGGCGCGCCAGTGCGAACACGACGACACTGGCTCCGA
>CAZRID010000442.1:0-2510 GCA_964600055.1 uncultured Acidimicrobiaceae bacterium | reverse complement strand
AGTCAAAGCGCACCGCAACCAGAGCACATGACTGCAGGCCCTTGTCGAGACTGAGCCGAGGCGAATCGAACCAATGCTACCGCCGGAGATCGAATCACTCTTTGGCTCCTGGCGGCTTTCTCTGCGGGCCCGTGGAATCAGCGCCTCGACCATCGCTACCTATGAGAAGGCCGTCACCCAGCTGACTGCGCACAGCGGCGTGACCAGCATCCGGGACTTCACGAAGGAGCACGTCGAGAGCTACACGCAGAGACCTAGAGCCTGATGTGGCCGGCCGCAGCCTCCGACAGAGCAGCGCCTGGGAGGTCGAGTGACACGAGGACCGTCCGACCCTCGGTATGCGCGCACCGGGGCCAGAGGATCGCCAAGCCTGATCCATCGCTGGTAGTGCATCGGGCACAACCCCCGGGAGACTCGTCGGCCCGCACAGCCCTTGATTGAGCAGAGCCGAATGTCTCGGCGGTCGGGTTTGGTCATGGAGCACCGGATGTCATGGCGACAAGGGTCGTTCGCGGTTTTCTGACCTTGGGTGGACCCGCTGGAGCTCGATCCAGACCCCGGTTGCAACCTGCATTGCTTGCGCTGGTTCAAGAACACCGTCCAATGCATCTGCAATCTCTACGAAGGACGGTTGTGCATGGTCATCTACGCGACTCAACAGGGACGAAACGCCGATCCAAGCGGGGTAGACCGAACTGGGGTCAATCGGGACGACGTTCCGCCAGATCGCTTGGAACAGCCAGAGGTCATCCGAGATCGGGCCGTGAGGCCATATGAACTTCTGATCCGGTTCGATCCGCCACCGCCGGCGCCAGCGGCTCCGGTTTCTCTTGCGGCCGGCCGGGAGTGCCGTCCCGCGGACTGCCAGGCGTTTGTCCTGCCGTCGCCCATACTCGATGAGCGGCCAGCAATCATTTATCACGGTCGCTGACTGCCCTGGTTCCAGTCGAACCTCTAGGGCCTGTTTGATCCCCTCATGGATCGCCACGGGCCGACCCGTGATCGTGTGTCGTGACCAGGGTTGCCACCAGGGAATATGGCCGAAGTCGAGACCCAGCTCGGACACGGACACTGGAGCACGACCGATGTTGATGACCTGAATGATCGCCACGTCAATCCACGGCCGATCACCGACGATGTTCAGGTCCGGAGGGACCGCCTTGCGCCATCCTCGCTCTGGTCCCCGAGCCAGATGCCCAACCTCGGTCACGACTCCAGGGATGAGCCTCACCTCTAGGCGGGCACCTGAAAGACGGTAGAGCGTTAGCTGCCACGCCAGGCCGGTCAGAGCCACGGTGACGCTCACGATGGATACCCAGAGCGCAGTCTCGGCGGTGGTTGCGGCAAGCACGCTCGGCCATGATCGCATCAACCCGCACGAGGTTCGTGACCGGAACCCGAGTTTCCTTGCACGTCGCCGGCATTGGCGTTCTGCCTAGCCTCCGGGGATGCGGTTCGAGAGGACTCCAGACCAAGTTCGCGCTCTGCTTGTGGCTGCCGACGATCTTGTTGAAGTAGTGAGACGAGTTCCTCCGCCAGGATGGTTGCCCAAGGGGCACGGGGACGCCCTCTCTGCTGAGCTGGTGACTATGGCGACCAGGTCCTTGACCTCGAGCACATTGCTCATTTTCGAGACCTTTGAGTCCGAGCGTGATCACACCGAGGAAGCAGCCACTCTGACCAGGAAGCTCCTCGAAATTTTCGCACTGATGGTTTGGATTGCCGAACGCGGACCGTCAGCCGATGTTCAGGCGCTCATGATCGAGCTCGCCGATGCCCACGACTTGTTGAAGGGCGCTAGGGATGTCGCGATCGCGTATGGATCTGGTGCGGAGGACCCCAGGCTCAAGAACTTGGAGCAGCAGGTCGGGGCGATTGAGGAGGCACTGAAGAGCGAAGGCGCTCCGGTGAAGGAGCGTGAGAGCACGTTTGACATCCTTAAGAAAGTCGATATCGATTACGCCATTCGTTGGCGGTACAAGTCATACGTTGTCCATGTCGGAGTCGTCGGCCGTGCATTGCAACGCAAGGACCTCGCCCTCGGCGCTCCGGCAGACATGGAGCGACGGGTCAATGTCCTATCCCTCGGGATCAGCCTTTTAGGGAGTATCGCAGAGAGAGCCATATCCGTTCTCGCAAGAGTCTCCGACTCCCCTCATTCCGAATCCCTAAAAGTCTCGGAAGAAGAGCTCGGACGGCTCGCCGGTCAGCACCTCAAGCTGATCGAGGATGCACATGCTGAGATCGGATCGGTCCGGCCCACCCGCGAGAAGTAGTAATTGCTTCTGGCCTCAGAGAGTCCCGAGAGGCCGGTCGAGCAACACATTGGCTGTGAGTGCCGCCATAAGGCGGAACGGGGATGTCAGCGCGCCAGTGATGGTCGCAGCTCGAACTCCGAGCCCTCAGCTAGAGCAGAATAATTCGCCGTTCAGTGTTGACGCCGACGTCAATAAGCACCGTGGTTATTGGCTATCCGTTCAGTGTTGCTGCCACAGGGCATTAAAAGTCCC
>CAZRID010000441.1:0-2519 GCA_964600055.1 uncultured Acidimicrobiaceae bacterium | reverse complement strand
TGCCGTAACTACGGCCTTGTGACGCTAGCGGTCCCCCGGCTCCCCGTCAACGCCAGGTAGTGGGTCAGTTTGAGGGGGGCTTGTAGCCCAGGGCTTTCAGGCAGCGGTTCCGGAGCGGGGAGTAATCCTCCAACAACAGGTTCACCTCTGCCAGCAACTCGTTCGCGTCCTCAACGGCATCAACCTCAGCGTTCAGGTCGTCAATGAAGTCCTGCACGCGAGGGGTTCCACCTGGCGCTGTTGTCGGCGGGGTCTCTGTCTGGGAAGTGGTCCATTCCGACCACTTCGCCATCACGTCATCCGCCGCGGCGAGAGCCTTCTTGCACACCTTCGGCCCCTTCGATCCCGCGCCGGCGTCGTTCACCCCGGCCAGTGCGCTGAACGCCAACAAGCCCACTAGGCCCATTACCACCGCGCGTCTCATGTTGACCTCCCTGGTATCGTCATGTCATGGCTAAGAAGTCGCGCAAGCGTGAGGACTTCGCGCAAGTCGCGCACCGGACTGTGGCGGAGACGATCGCGCGAGGCGAACGCGCCGAAGGACAATCGACGCTGACAGTCGATCCAGTTGAAATCACCCCGGAAACGCATGATCGTCACGTGAAGGCTTCCGATTCCAGCAAGACCCGATGGGGGATCACGGTCGGCTGAACATCATCCAGGCTGACGCGTATCCAGTAGAGGCCAGTGCTCTCCGCGTAGAGATTGATGTGTACGGGGTACACATCCTCGAAGTCGCTTCCAACAGGGAACATCTGGGGCCGGACGACCGAGAGCATGAGCGGGCTGCTCATTTGTTCGGTATGACCGCCGGGAGTCTCGACCTCAACTCGGATGATGTGTGAGATCAGGTCGTCTGAGAACAAGTCCGACTGCCCGAACCGGATGATGAGCGCAATCGTGAGCGGGATATCAGCGGGAACGGCAGGCACGAAGGTGCGATAGATCGTCGGGGAGACGATCGCCAGCCGATCCGGTGGCTGGCGGATGATGGCGTCACAGACGGTCGCCCAGGCGATCTCCACGGCCCCTCCTAACTAGGCGCTCCAAACTGACCTTTAGTGTCTCACCCTCCTGAGACACTCAACGAGTGAACAGGTTGAGCGTCGAGCGACGAGCCCAGATCATCGGGTGTCTCTGTGAGGGCATGAGCATCCGGGCCACCGTCCGGGTGACCGGATCCGCCAAGAACACGATCGTGAAGCTCTTGGCGGACCTCGGGGAAGCCTGCGCTGACTACATGGACGGCGAGTTCCAGAACCTCGATACGCGCCGGGTCGAAGCGGACGAGATTTGGGCGTTCTGCTACTCGAAGCAACGCAACATCCCCGACGAGTACCGGGGCACCCCTGGCTATGGCGACGTGTGGACGTGGGTCGCGATCGACGCTGATACGAAACTTGTGCCGTCGTGGCTCGTTGGGGAGCGCACGTTGCAGGACTGCTGGGTGTTCCTCGCGGATCTGCGTTCCCGGCTCAAGCCCGGCCAGCGAATCCAACTGACCACCGATGGGTTCGGCACCTACCCGAAGGTCGTGGACGCTCTTTGGGGTAACAACATCGACTACGCGGTCATGCAGAAGCAGTACGGCAACCCGCCCGCCGACGAAGCCCGCCGCTACTCACCGGCGACTTGTACGGGCGTGGATGTGCGCGTGCTGAACGGCGACCCTGACCCTGCCCGGATCGGCACGTCCTACGTCGAGCGCCAGAACCTCACCATGCGGATGGGCATGAGGCGCTTCACCCGGCTCACGAACGCGTTCTCCAAGAAGGTCGAGAACCATGTCCACGCTCTGAGCCTGTTCTACATGCACTACAACTTCGCCCGTCCCCACCAAACGCTGACCAAGGAGGCCGGAAAGCCCACCACCCCGGCAATGGCCGCGGGGATTGAGCGGCACCCCTGGTCGCTCACACAGGTTGCCGAGCTTCTGGACTAGCCGGTCTCGGCCGTGCCGAAGAAGTCGAGCGCTGGCTGAGGTCGCGTGTCTTCTACGTGGCGGATCGCCGGGTTGAGGTCGTTGTTCTCCTCGATCCGCAACATACGGATGTCCCGGACAACCTTGCTTGTGAACCACGAGGGGTACGCCTGCGCCAGGTCTTGGATTGCGAGCACGACCTTTACTGGATCGATCGTTTCGTTGCCGAAATAGACCGACCCTTGCTGCCACTCGAAGCCGCGCTTCTTGAGAAAGTTACCGATGGCCTGGTAGGCGTAGTTCGGCGAGCCATTCGGATAGGCCTTGTGAAGCTCGTTGGTGTCGAGGTCAAAACTGACTGCGTACATCGCCCTGCCCTCCGGGGGATTGGGCATCGAATGGGAGACCGAATCTACTCCCGCCCAAGGCACCGCCGGGGGTACGACCCGTCCTGCAAGGTCGATCAGCACCGCTACCTACCTTCCCACGCCGAGGGTCCAGAGTGGTGGACTCCCGGGGTCGATCTCAAACTGACCCACTACCCAACGCCAAAGGGCCCGGCAATGAGAGGATCGGCTGCGGTGCTACGGATCCGGCC
>CAZRID010000440.1:0-2529 GCA_964600055.1 uncultured Acidimicrobiaceae bacterium | reverse complement strand
AGACCCCAGTTCTTGAACTCTTCCCCCTGCACATATCTGCCATCGCACGGCACAGCGGAGGCCGTCAGAGCCGCTCAGAAGCCGGCAATCGGCTTGCCGTAGCCGAGCGGGAAGTGCCGTTACCGGACACTTGGCGAAGGTGCGTTACGCGCCCAGATCGAGCAATATGTCACCGATCTGGCTCTCTCACCCGAAGACATTGATCGACCACGTCATAGAACCGGGCGTACGATTGGGAGCGGCCGTGTCCGGAGTCGATCCCCTCGTATACATTCTTGATCTCACCAGCCAGCTGCTGGAACGAGCCGGCAAGCTCAGTGACATACACCACGGGGGCTTTGCATCCGGATCGCCAGCAGAGGAATTGTGCGATGGCTCAGAAATGGGCTCTGCCTTGCTAGATGCCTACCTAATCGGTGCCGCTCAGATCAGCGCTGCCATGGACTTCACTTCGGGCATGGTTCACCTTTGTCGCCCTGAGATCCACAGGTACGCGGTGTTCGCTACTGGGCGGGCTGCCCTCGAGGCGAGTTCTCGGGCATGGTGGATGTTTGAAGAGGGGCTGACCCCGGAAGAGCGGGCGATGCGAGGACTGAAAGAGCGCTGTCGAGGGCTTCGAGAACATGTACGGCTTGAGAAGGCGATGGGCCAGTCGGTGATTCCGGCGAAGCGAAGAATGGTACGGGTGCGTAGGCAAGCACGACGATTGGGTATCACGCGCAAACTAGGGCTACCTCCCGATGTGAGCGACCTGTTCCCAAAGGCATTCCGGGTCGCGGGCCTGTCCGATGATGATGGCGAATTCGCGATGAAGCACTTGTCCGCCTATGTCCACCTGGCGCCTTGGGCTCTCCTCGCGCAGACGATGGCGGTGGATGAACAACTGTCGTCCCTGGCCGATTCTCGAATTTCCCTGCACTCCCCATCAATCCGCTACAGGGAGCTCGGCTACACCATCCACTCCGTTGTGCAGGTGTTCTCATTGGCGTTTACTTCGCAGGTAAGAGCATTTGGGTGGGATGAAGATCAATGGATAAAGGTTTGGGAATCGGTGAAGACAGAACTCCGAGCCGCCATGCTTCATATCCTTGCCACAGACGAGTAGCGGTGCCCAGCGCAGCTCGCCGCCCCACAAGCTAGATGTGCCGTTCCAGGACACTCGGGGAAGGGTGCGTTATGGCGCATAGCGGGCGATCGGTGGGAGGCCTTGGCTCAGGACGGCTCGTCTGCCAAGCAGGTTGCTGTTAGGGGCATAATGGCTGGATGTCGAATGGTTTCACCGTGAATGCGTTGACCATGCGTGTTCGGCGGACCCTCCTGGCTGCGTGGGAAGAGGCCGATCGGCTCGGTCACAGCTATGTCGGCACCGAGCATCTCCTATTTGCACTGTCACGCGACCCTGACAGCATCGCCGGACAGGTTCTTGATCATTTGGGGATGGCCGATCGTGTCGCCGAGGAGCTGCAACGAATCCTGGCGTCTCGGAGCTATGGGGTATCCCAAGGCTCTCCCTCCCAACCCGGAGCGGTCTCGGGACAAGGAACACCCGAGGCGACTGTGTGGTTCGAAAGCGACGAGAGCGGAAACCCGCGCCTGCGGGCTGGGGGTCCACGGTGAGCTGGCATGCGTCACGCATCTCAATGATCTCGATCGAACCGGCGTACGTCAGACGTTGGAGCGGTTGGTTTACAACCCAAATAGCGCCCGAATGTGAAGCCTGTGGCTGCTTGCCCCGCCCATAAGTCAGCATGTGGATCCGAGCGTTAGGTGCCGAAATCTGGCGCTATGGGCTGCATCGACGCGATGATGGGGCCCTGTGATGTTGCGCCAAGACAGCGTTGGGGCCTCTCGAAACGCGACGTGGTTGATGGTGGTTGTACTCGTGGCGGCGTGCGGGACTTCTCCCCCCGAGGCGGCGGTTACAGGAGGCACCACGGCGGCTTTGACTACCCAGGTGGTTCCAACGTCGACCACGGCGCCGCCGTCGACTACAGCTGTGCCGGTTTTGGTGACCCCGTCGACGGTGCATCTGCCGCTGACCGCCGAGGTGGTGTTGGCGGGTGAAGCAGGGGCGGTGCTATTGCCCGAGGGTGCGGTCGACAGCCCTGTCACCCTATGGTCGGAGCCCTCGACGGTGGCGTTCGCGGTAGGCGAGGATCTTGTGATCAGCCAGCGTGCCGAAACCACCATCGGAGGATCTCGGATCTATCCGTATTGGCCCTTGGGGCCGCTGGTGGTGTTCGACCCTTCCGGGGTTCGAGAGGTCGGTCCTCCGGAGGGCTTCGACAGCATCGCCCTCCACGACGCGGCGGTCGTCGACGGCACGCCGGTCGCCCTCGCGAGCATCCGAACCGGAGACCATCCAGAAGACACCGAAGAGCGGCTCATCCTCTACGACCTCGTTACCGGTGCGATCACCGACCTGGGGGATTCGGGGGGATGGGAGGCGGGTGTCCGTCAGGCTCGCATAGTTGGATCGTGGGCATCACCGCGGCGTGCGCGGCGGTGGGACGGCCCCGCCAGAGCCAC
>CAZRID010000439.1:0-2545 GCA_964600055.1 uncultured Acidimicrobiaceae bacterium | reverse complement strand
AGGCTCAGAAGGCGGTAGTGGAGACCTTCATCGAGGTCAACACACCGGGCAAGGCCGTGAGACCCGATGGCCTGATCCAGGTCAGCTTCGGCAAGAACACGTGGAGCGCCTTTGTCGAGGTCAAGACCGGGATCAATGTCTTGGGGGCGGATCAGATCAACGCCTATTGGGACCTGGCTCGGGAGTATGACATCGACCACGTTCTCACCATATCCAACGAGCTTGCTCCCAAAGAGGGGACCCACCCCACCGAGGGGTTGAAGGTGAAAGCCAACTCCAAAGTGAGCGTGTCTCATCTCTCGTGGAGTGCCATCGTCAGCGCCGCGCTGCGGATCAGAAAGCACAAGGGGGTCTCTGACCCCGAGCAGGCGTGGCTCCTCGATGAGTTGATCCGCTACCTGCAACATCCCTCCTCGGGTGCCCTCAACTTTGGGGATATGGGCCCGCATTGGGTCGGGATCAGGGACGGGGCGCGGGAGGGCACTCTGTCCAAACGCTCTGAGGGGATCGGAGACGTGGTGGCGCGTTGGGATCAGCTGCTTCGCTTCGCTGCCCTCCAACTCAGCGCGGAGATCGGAGACGACGTTGATCCGGTCTACCCCCGCGGCCAGACTGACCCCAAGACTCGAAGCGCCGCCCTCATCGAATCGCTATGTACCGATGGGCGTCTCACCGGGGCGCTCCGCATCGCCAACACCGCGGGCGATCTCGTGGTCGAGGCCAACCTCCGCTCCCGGCGTCTCAGCGCCTCGCTCGATGTCCTCGCCCCCCAGGACAAGGGAGCGAGGGGTCGAGTCAGTTGGCTCGTGGCCCAACTCGGGGAGGCTCCCGGTCGGCTCGTGATTGAGGCATACGCTCGTCAGGCTCGGCTCCCTTCGATGGCGACCCTCGATGAGACCCGAGAGGACCGGATGGCGCCTCTCGATGACGAGAAGAAAGACCCCCAACGTTTCCGGTTGGTCCAACGGGCCGAGATGGGAATGGGCCGGACCACGGGCCAGCGCAGCCCTGGGTTCATCACCACCGTCCTCGGTCTCGTGAACGAGTTCTACGGCAGCGTGGTTCAGGAGGTCGCTCCCTGGCAGCCCTCCGCTCCCAAGCTGACCCGACCGACTACGCCCGCGTCCACCGAGGACGTCCGCCCCGAGGTCCGCGACGATCCTCAGGTGTATCCCTGGCCCTGGCTGGAGCGGGAGGCGGAATAGGGGCGGCCGACCCGCTTCAGGACCCTGATGGGCCGAGGGTCCTGAATATTCACCTTGACTCGGGCTCTGTTTGGTTTGATGAGACAACGGTTCCAGCGGCGGGGGAGTCGTCAGCGGTGATCTTGGTAGCCCATTACGAAGCCATCGTCACCACGGCCTGCCCGGCGCTTCCTGACACCCGTCGGTTTGTTCGGACGAGATCAGATCCTGGGTCGGCGCCTTCACCACAAGTTGCCCGTATCGGTTGGTTCGTAGTGCTACAATGTAGAACATGTCGGAAGTAGGGATCCGCGCTTTGAAGCAGAATGCCTCGGCTGTGGTGGCGGAGGCCGCGGCTGGACAACTGGTGACGATCACCGATCGTGGCCGTCCGGTCGCTCAGATGGTGCCCGTTGCGGCCAGTCGAGTCGACGCCTTGATTGCTGCCGAGCGGGCTCGCCCAGCGCTTCGAGAGCTGGCTGATCTGCCAGCCCCGGTTCGGCGACGAACCGGTCAGCCCACACTGTCGGAAGAGGTGGAAGGGATGCGCCAGGCTGAACGGCACTGACGTGTTCTATCTGGATACGTCTGCTGCGGCGAAGCTGGTGGTTGCCGAGAAGGGCTCGACGACACTGCGCAGATGGGTTGCGGCGCGCGGTGACCGGATGTTCTCGAGCGATCTGCTCCGGACGGAGCTGTTGAGGGCGACTCGAAGAACGGCACCGGAGCAGATGGTGCAGGCACGAGCCGTACTCGACTCTGTGGTTTTGTTGACGCTTTCGACCTCGATCTGTGAGCGGGCGGCGATCCTGGAACCCGACGTGTTGCGCAGTCTGGACGCGCTGCATCTGGCAGCTGCGCTTGAGATTGGTGATGAGCTTGAAGGCGTGGTCACCTACGACCAACGTCTGGCGGCTGGGGCGGAGGCGCTGGGGATCAGAGTCATTGCCCCGACGTGAGCCGTCGACCGGGCTCTCGTCATCCCCGCGACCACATCGCGACCACAAGACGACCGAAAACAACCGAGACTGACCCACGGTGTCGCGAGGCAAGAAACCTGGCCTGAGCAGGATGTTCGGGCGAAGTCCAAGGTCAACGAATAGTGGTCAGATTCGTTCGCAACGAGGGGGTCACGGGTTCAAATCCCGTCAGCTCCACCCAAAATCATCAATAACTAGCAGGCGAAAATGCCATTTCGCCTCGGCACTTCGATCGGATCGCGATCACATCGCGACCACATCAAGGGCATCCCCGGTGCGTCGAGGGTCTCCGCTGCGTCTCGATCGAGCCTCTCATAAAGGTGTCATTCGACGTTGAGCACCGTCTTGACACTCTCTTGACCGAGCCTTGAGGCGATATTG
>CAZRID010000438.1:0-2548 GCA_964600055.1 uncultured Acidimicrobiaceae bacterium | reverse complement strand
CCGCCGACCAGGAAGAAGATCGGCATGACCTGGAGAATCCAGGTCAGGTAGTGGGTCCAGCTCGCGACCGACAGCAGGTGGTCGTACTCGAGCCCGCCGGGGAGCATCTGGGGCGCGGCCATCAACCAGTGACCACCACGACGATGATCGAGGCGGCCCGGAGGAGGTCGACGGTTACGGCTGGGAGGGGTCACCGCGGCCATGTCGAGGGCATGTCTGTAGGTGCTCATGCACACAAGTCTCCGTGGAGACCCGAACTCCCACCATCCGGGAAACCCCTGATCGACCGGTCAGGCGGCCCCTTACCGGTGTGAAAATGACGACGAGGTCGTTGTCGAGGAGACTGTCTATGGCACCAGCCATGAAGTCATCGCCGGCCCCGAGGCTGGTCAGATGACCTCGGTGAGGGGCATGTGACTCCCGGCCCGATCCACTCTCGGAGTCCCAGATCGACCCTGATTACCGAGCGTGACCCGGCAGTCCCGGCCTCGATCTCCTTCCGAGCCTCGGCCGCCACGGCTTCAGGGTCACCAATTACCTGAGCGGCGAGCTTGGCGATCATGTGTTGGTCGATCAGGGTTGTCCTTCGGCCGGCCGAGGCCAATCCGATCGGTCGCGACAATCCTTGGCTGCGGCGGCTGGTCGGCACGCAAAGTTAGAATGATGGGATGTTAGGACGCAGGCTTCCCAATCACAGGCGAGATACCCAGCACCACTGGCGCGCGGGATGACGAATAGCCCGGTCCGTCTCGGGTCGATCGGTCTGGGGTGGTGGGGTGGCGTGCTCGCCACGTCGGCTCGGTCCACCGGTTTGGTCGACATCGTGGGCTGCTTCGCTCGGAGTGGCGACGCACGCACGAGCTTTGCCGCTATGCACGGATGCCGGCCATTCGACTCGCTCGACGAATTGCTCGAATCAGACATCGACGGGGTCCTCATCGCCACTCCTCACACCACACACGCCGACCTCGTCATCGCCGCGGCCCGGACGGGAAAGCACGTGTTCGTCGACAAGCCGCTGACATTGACCGTGGCCGATGCGACCCGGGCGATCATGGCCGCCGCCGATGCGCGGGTCATCCTCCAGGTGGGTCACAATCGGAGACGTCAGCCGGCGAACCGACGGATCAAGGAGTCAATAGAGAGCGGGAGCCTCGGCGAGTTGTTGGAGGTATCGGCTACCCACGTCGCCCCTCTGCTGTTCAACCCGAACCTCGCACCGTGGCGACGAGAGCTCGAGGAAACACCGGGTGGCGGGATGGCTGCCCTCGGCATCCACCAGGTCGACACGTTTCATTACCTGGCGGGGCCGATCACCGGCGTCTTTGCCCGAAGCACACGCCTCCTCCCCGAGGGCGAGGTCGACGACACGACCACAGTGGTCTTCGAGTTCGAGTCGGGCATCCAGGGTCATCTCTTCACGTCGATGGCCACAGGCCCTGCCGTCGAGGTAACCGTGCACGGGACAGAGGGCATCGCACGCAATACCGGTGACGGCGCCAGGCTCACATTGCAGAAGAGAGGTTCGACAGACCTGCTCGACGAGCTACTCGAGCCGGCCGACACCATTGCCGACGAGCTGATCGAATTCGGTAAGGCGATCCGGAATCAGAGTCAACCGGAAACCGATGGCATCGAGGCACGGAGGGCCGTCGCAGTGCTCGAGGCGATCGTGGAGAGCGTTGAAATCAACCGCTGGGTTGAGGTCGTCTATCCCTAGCCGACGGTCAGCCGCTCACCCTTGAAGCCAATTCGGACAGTGGGCGGCGCGTGGTATCTCCGCTCTTGCGATGCATGTCCACGGCGAAGAAGAAGTGCTCGATCCTTACCACCGTCCGGGTGAATCCGACCACTCTTTCCGCTGCTCCGAAGTCGAGCGAGCTGACCTGGATCAGGGGGCTCGACCGGTCCACGCCAAGGTGCTCCGTCTCGAATTGCGAGGCGCGGGCTACGTCGATCTCCAGCTGGGAGTCGACTATCTCCACCCCGTACTTGGTGGCGAGTTGCTGCAAGATGTCCGGCCCGCCGGCTTGGAACTCCGGGGGAGCGCTCACGGTCAGGGTTCCCTGGATGCGAAGGTACATCTGGCTCAGCGAGACCGGAGCGTCGTCGAGGGTGTGGGTGAGCGTGATCTCCCACACATCGTCCCGAGGGGACAGATCGAGAAGCTTTCCGAGGTTCCCACCTACGGGTACCCGGCCGGCGCCGAGGATCTTGCCCAGCCGCACCGAACGCGAGCGCGGCGAGAACCACCGCCCGGCCGCGTCGACTGCTTCGTAGGCGAACTTGGGCCGGGTCACCACTGTCCCCTTGCCCTTGATCCTGAGCACCCTGCCCTCTCCCTCAAGGAGATCGAGCGCCTTGCGGGTCACACTTCGGCTGATGCCGAATATCTCGGTTAGGGCGCCCTCGGCCGGGATGAGCTCGTCGATCCCCCAACTTCCCTTGTCGATCTCCTCGCGGAGGATGTCGGCTAGCTGGTAGTAATAGGGGACAGGGCTGTGATGATCGATGGGGCGCATTTCCCTGGCGCTGGCTGGGCTCAACC
>CAZRID010000437.1:0-2560 GCA_964600055.1 uncultured Acidimicrobiaceae bacterium | reverse complement strand
GATGGAGTCGAAACAGGCCTTCGAGATCCTGGCCACCGAATTCGCCGGCGGGTTTACCTCACCGATCGAGGTCGTGGTAGACGGTCAGGAGGCAGAGGCGACCATGTCCAACCTCGAAGCAGACATCGCCGCCGATGGTGGGTACGGGCCAACCTTCGACGACCCTCTGTCTACCAGCAGTCTGGCCATCGTCTCGGTCCAGACACTCGGCGATGTCAACTCGATCGCCTCCCAGGACGCATTGCGTCATCTCCGGGCGGAGATCGTCCCCGGAGCGAGAGTGGGCGACACCGAGGTGTTGGTGGGCGGGGAGACCGCCATCACGGTCGACTTCCTAGACCAGATCGACAAGTACACCCCGATCGTGTTCAGCGTGGTCCTTGGGCTCAGCTTCATCCTTCTCCTGTTGGCGTTTCGTTCAGTGGTCATCCCGGGCAAGGCGATCGCTATGAACCTGTTGTCGGTTGGGGCGGCGTACGGTCTGGTGGTGGCCATGTTCCAGATTGGGGTCGGTCCGGCCTGGATGAAGGACATCGCCGATTTTCTCGGGTTCGAGCAGGTCGAGACCATCGAGGCCTGGCTCCCCTTGTTCCTGTTCTCGATCCTGTTCGGCCTTTCCATGGACTATCACGTGTTCTTGCTGTCGAGGATCAAGGAGCATTTCGATCAGACTGGTGACAACACCGGTTCGGTGGCCTATGGGCTGCGGACCACGGGAGCCCTGATCACGGGGGCGGCGGTGATCATGGTGGCCGTCTTCGCCGGATTTGCCGCAGGGCGGTTGGCTGCGTTCCAGCAGATGGGCTTCGGTTTGGCCGTGGCCGTTCTGCTCGACGCCACCATCGTTCGCTCCATCTTGGTCCCGGCATCGATGAAGCTTCTCGGCAAATGGAACTGGTACTTCCCGTCGTGGCTGGAATGGATCCCCAACATCAGTGTCGAAGGCCATCCCGAGCCCGATCCGATCCAACCGGAGTCTGTATCTGCGTGAAAAGGCTGACTATCCGAGTATCACGAACCGCGTTACCTGCTCCTTCCGGCATGAGCATTCATCCCTGGGCCTTGAGCCGAGAAATGGTCAATGAGAGATTGCACCCGATCGCTGGCGAGCGCCAAAGATCGAGAGTGGCGGATCGTGACCTATATGGATCCTTCGAGCAGGTTTTGTCAGGCGTCAGACGACGTCTGGCATCTGTTCGAGATTCCGTGAATGTCGGCCCCGATCCGGAAAGCTCGAAAAGTGCCAGCATGATGTCATGACGGGGCGGATGACCACCGAACAGGTGCGCCGGCGCTACGACGAGATGGCGGGAAATTGGCGGATGCTGGGCATCACCGACTGGCTGCTCCTGATCAACCGCCTCCGCAAGAAGCATTTCTCGAGCGCCAGCGGCAATGTGTTGGACGTCGCCTGTGGCACCGGGGAGAACTTCGAGCACCTCGAGAAGGCAAGCTCGCTCACGGCATTTGATCTCTCACCGCAGATGGTGGAGGAGGCAAAGCGAAGGACCCGACAGCTTCGGAAGGATGTCGCTCTCTCCGGCGGTGACGCCCAGGCGATGCCGTTCCCCGACAACGCCTTCGACACTGTGATCTCGGCGTTTTCCTCCTGCACCTTCCCCGACCACGTGGCAGCCTTCCATGAGATGACCCGGGTCACCAAGCCCGGCGGTCGCATCCTCCTCGTCGAGCACGGCAGATCGTCGGTTGGCTGGATCGCTAGACGTCAGGACAAAAACATCGATCGGGTTGTCGAGCGCTCGGCCTGTCGCAACAACCGGGATGTGGCGGCTGAACTGGCCGAAGGAGGGCTAAAGGTCGTCTCACACATCACCAGTCATCTCGGGATGATGAACCGGGTCACGATCGAGGTTGTTTAGCCCGGGCTAACACGCTCGTTACCATTTCGGATAGCCTGTATCAATGGATTCCGAGACAATCGTTTGGAAAGGGCGGTTTGGCCCTTTTGAGTTGAAGGTGGGCCCGAACACTTTCCGGCCATCCACGATCTCGATGCTGCTGGCCGAGGCCATGGAGATCGAGGACAAGTCGGTTGTCGTCGACGCCGGTTGCGGCTCGGGGGTTCTTTCGATCGTGGCTGCAAAACTCGGAGCCGGGATGGTCTACGGGGTCGACGCCGCCGAGGGCACGGTCGAGGTGGCCACCGCTAACGCCGAGTCGCAGGGTGTCGCCGATCGGGTCCAGTTCTTCCAGGGTGACATGTTCGACGCTCTTGCCGATGTCGAGACGGCGGATGTGGTCATCGGCGACGTGTCCGGGATCCCCGACGAGCTCGCCAGTGTCTCTGGATGGTTCCCTTCGGGTCTCGCCGGGGGGCCGACAGGGGCCGAACTCCCGATGCGGATGCTCGAAGAAGCCAAGCGAATCCTTCGCAAGGGGGGAAAGCTCCTTCTTCCGACCGGCTCTCTCCAGGACGAAACCTCGATCATGGACAAAGCTCGGTCCGCATTCGGCTCGATCCGCATGATCACCGAGCGGCACATCCCGCTGCCTTCGGCGCTTGCCGAGCAGCCTGCAGTGATTCGGCTCATCCGCGACC
>CAZRID010000436.1:0-2567 GCA_964600055.1 uncultured Acidimicrobiaceae bacterium | reverse complement strand
CGCGACCTTCGGGTTATGAGCCCGACGAGCTACCAGACTGCTCCACCCCGCGTCGATGGAATAGTCAATTGTAAGGCCAGGTGACTGTTGTGCCAACCGGTTAGCGACCGGCCATCTCCGTCCACACATAGTGGGCGACCGCATTGACCTGATCCGGGTCGAGCCGGGTCTCGAACCCGGGCATCCTCCCTGGCACACCGGTCGAGACAAAGGTTGCCACCTCCTCCTCCGACGCAAACCGACTCAGCCCGCCGGCCAGGGCAGGGCCGACGCCTCCCTCACCCTCGGAGCCATGACAGCCTGAGCAGTTGGCCTGGAACAATTCGGCCCCGGCCGCCACATCGGGAGTCTCCACTTCGGCGACGGTCGGGGAAACGGTCAGGAGCAACACAACGGTGACCACCGCCGCCCCCGCCACCAGCACCTGGAATGCGTTGACGAACCGTTTGAACATCAGATGCCCGGGAAGCCGACGGTGGTGAAAAACCAAAGTGAGCTCGTAAGCCAAATCGCGACCAATGTGGTGAACACCACACCCCCGACGATCGGCAATGCCCACGACGGAGCCCCAGGCGACCTGACCAGGGTCACCTTGGCGGCAAAGATCCCGTAGAAAAGACAGCCCAGCAGTGAGTGTGCGAAGCGACGCGGGTCAGTGAAGTCAGGCTCGAACCCGAGGGCCCAGAGACAGTGGAACGCCACCGGGAGACTGAGGGCGAAGGCAAGGGTTCCCGAGAACCGGTGGACATCACCAAACCAGGACGGCATCTCACGGGGGAAGGGCACCTTGCCCCACATCCTTAGCGCCGAGTAAAGCTGACCGAATGCCAGCAACAGGATGAGGGTCGTCGTCCAAGCCTTGAAGCTCAGCGTGTTGGAGAAGAAAAGCGAGATCGTCTGCTGACCCGCAGGGTCATGAACCGATCCATAGACACCCACGGCCACTGCCACCGCACCACCCAACAGCAGCGCAACCCAAAGCGCCTTCGAGGATGTGGTGGAGGCGTGCGACACCTCTCCGAAACTAGTCGGCCCGACCTGCTCGTTCGGCCCAAATTCGTTCAATAACTAGTGTCGAGGCCGATGGGTGAAACCCTGCTGGAGCGATACGGTCGGGTCACACTGGCCAAGGTCGTTGCCTCGTTCTGCGGCGATGTCCTTTCGATCGCCCCGACTTGCCCCCTTCTTCCAGCATGTCCCGATGAGCGGTCTGGTCGAACACCAGACCATGTTCATGGCGATGGTGATGGGCGGGCCTTCGACCTTCTCGGCGGACCAGATCGAAGAGGTACACCAGCGGCTGGGCATCGCCGACGAGGATTCGAGGAGATGATCCGACTCCTGGAGAGGAGCCTCGCCAAATTCGAAGTCGACCCCGACGACGTCACGACGGTCGCGGCCGGATATCAAGAGTTGCAGAGCAAGGTCGTCAGTTACTCGAGGAATAACACCGACGAGGGCGCTGATCCCGGGAGCTCGGGGACCATTGGCCCTATTCGCAAACATGGATCGCGCACACAATCGGCGTAAAGACCAAGCCAATGATCGGAGGTGCCAAGGAATGGCTGCTTATGACTACAGCAAGAAGGTGGCAATCGTCACCGGTGGAGGTTCGGGGATCGGGGAGGCATGTGCTCTCACCTTCGCCCGCTCAGGTGGCAAGGTGATCGTCGCCGACTATGACCAAGAAGGCGGCAACCGGGTTGCCGACACAATCGAGGCAGACGGGGGCGAGGCGACGTTCGTCTCGGTCGACGTGTCCAAGCCGGAACAGGTCGAGAAGATGGTGGCGGCTGCGGTCGAGACCTACGGAGGTCTGCATGTCGCGGTGAACAATGCGGGCATCGGAGGAGCCTCGGCTCCGGTCGGGGAATACCCGATCGACAGCTGGAACCAGGTGATCGGGGTCAATCTCGACGGTGTCTTCTACGGGATGCGATACCAGATCCCGGCCATGCTCGAATCGGGTGGCGGCTCGATCGTCAACATGGCATCGATTCTCGGCAGCGTCGGGTTCGCCACCTCGTCCGCCTACGTCGCCGCCAAGCACGGGGTGGTCGGTCTGACCAAGTCCGCAGCCATCGAGTACTCGGGCCAGGGAGTGCGGGTCAACTCGGTTGGCCCTGGGTTCATCAGCACTCCTTTGCTCGACAAGAGTCTCGACGAGGCGACCCTGGCGATGCTGGCAACCATGCATCCGATCGGGCGGCTTGGCACCTCTCAAGAGGTGGCCAACCTTGTTGCCTTCCTCGGCTCGGACGAGGCTGCATTCTGCACTGGTGGCTACTACCTCGTCGACGGGGCCTATACCGCTCAGTAGATAATGGCACATTTGGTGTTTGGAGAGTTGAGACGCGTGGTAATTGTCCGCCGTTGAAACGTGACATCCGGCGAGTGCCGGAGTCACGCCCTGTCAATGGAGGCATCAATGAGTACACGCAAGTTGCGCAAGCCGGCGGCGATTGCCGCTTCGCTGATCATGGCGCTGGCGATCAGCGCCTGCGACAGCGCAGACCCCGACACCACCGACCCGGTCGATCCCGGCGGGGGTACGACCACCATCCCCC